>NZ_JBHXEM010000077.1:0-40948 GCF_042724755.1 Kitasatospora sp. NPDC127067
CCCCGCCCCCCACCCCCCCCCCCCCGCGCGGCCCGTCCCAACCCCCCCCCGGCCGCCCTCCCCCCCGGGCCGGGGGCCCCGGCCCCAGGCCCGCTCCGCCTGATCGGCGATCCGGTCGGCGGCCCGGCCGGGCGCACGGCACGCCCGGACACGCCCGTCGCACGGCCGCCGCACCGGCGGCCCGTCAGCGGATGCCCTCGATCGCCGCCTGCGCCCTGCGGGCCAGCTCGCGCCGGGCGCCCGCCCGGGCGGGCTGCGGGCCGGGCGGCGCCATCGGCGGCAGGAAGGTCACGTCGGCGACCAGCCCGCGGGCCGCGACCACCCGGGCGAGCGAGGTGAGCAGCCCGTCGTCCCCGATGAAGGCGGGCACGCTGGTCGGCCGCCCGTCCGCCAGCCGGTAGCGGATCGTCACCGGCTGCACGTCGGCGCCCGCCTCCACCGCCGCCTGGAACAGGGCGGGCCGGAACCGGCCGCTCTCCCGCCCGCACCAGGTCGACCCCTCCGGGAAGACGATCACCGGTTGCCCGGAGCGCAGCACCCCGGCCACCGCGGCGACGGTGTCCGGCAGCGTCCGCAGCCGGTCGCGGTCCAGGAAGACGGTGCCGCACCCGGCGATCAGCGGGCCGAGCACCGGCCACTGCCGGACCTCGGTCTTGGCCAGCGACCGGCCCGGCCGACCGGCGGCGAGCAGCGGTATGTCCAGCCAGGACACGTGGTTGGCCACCACCAGCACCCCGCCGTCCGCGCCGGGACCCGGTCCGTCGGGCCCGGCGAGGTGGACGGTCACCCCGAGGGCGCGCAGCACCGTCCGCGCCCAGAGCCGGACCAGCAGGATCCGGGCGCGGTACGGGAACAGCCGGACCGGCAGGCCGAGCACGACCCCCGCCAGCACGGCGGTCAGACAGGCCGCCAGCCGCAGCGCCCGCCGGGGGTGGGAGACCTCCGGCGAGGCCTCGGCCAGGCAGGTCTCTGGCCGGCAGGTCGCCGTGGGCAGCCAGACGCTCATGACGAGGCGCCCGAGGCGGGTACGCCGGACAGGAAGTGCCGCAGGTAGCGCGGGTCGGTGCGCTCCAGCGACAGCAGCACGTACAGGTCGGCGCAGTCGAAGTCCGGGTCGTACGCGGGCTCGCCGCAGACCCAGGCGCCCAGCCGCAGGTAGCCGCGGAGCAGGGCCGGCAGCGCGCCCCGCTCGGCGCGCGCCACCCCGGTGGCGTCCCAGCGGCGGTGCGGGGTGACCCGGTACTCCTCGGGCGCCAGGTGCTTGGCGCTGACGGTGTCCCAGACCCGGGCCGCGGTGGCGCCGCCGTCCGCCAGCTCGATCGAGCAGCAGCCGCCGACCCAGGTGTTGCCGGTGTCGGCCAGGTAGCGCGCGATGCCGCCCCACATCAGGTTGATGACGGCGCCGTTGCCCCGGTGGTCCGGCCGGATGCAGGAGCGCCCGAGCTCGACCAGGCCGGGGCGCACCGGCGCGAGCGCGGAGAGGTCGAACTCCCCGTCGGAGTACAGCCGGCCGGCCCGGCGGGCGGCCTCGGGCCGCAGCAGCCGGTAGGTGCCGACGACGGCGCCCTGCTCGCCCTCGCGGACCAGCAGGTGGTCGCAGTACTCGTCGAACGGGTCGACGTCCAGGCCCTCGACCGGGCTGTGCAGCACCGCGCCCAGCTCGGCGCCGAAGACCTGGTGACGCAGCCGCTGGGCGGCGCGCACGTCGTCCTCGTCGCGGGCGAGGGAGACGGTGTACGCGGCCGGGGCGGCGGGCCGGGGGCGGGGCGCGGGGACCGCCCGGGCGTCGTGGGTGGGGGCGACTGCGGACGGAGCGTACGTGGGGACGGTGGTCATGGCGGACCCTCCAGGGCAGCACGATCGGCGGTGCCGTGGATCACCAGGGCACCGTCCCGGTCCGCAGGCGGTTGGGCATGGACGCGAACCGGTCCCCGTATGTCTCTCCGAGCCGGTTGGCATTTATGTTGCGGCCCGGCGGAGCGCAGATGTGCACCTGTTGAATGGGAACACCCGTGGCCCGGCGGTCACTTGTCCGGCACTCGGCGCTCGCCCGCCGGGGGTGGACAACTCCCGCCGCAGGGGCGTACGGCCGCACCGCACGCCCCTGCGGCACGATCGCCGGGCGAGGCTCAGAACGTCCGCCAGCCCTCCGGGTCGACCCCGCCCGGGACGGCGCCGGCCGGGCCGTACGGCTCACGGGTGTATGCGAAGGAGCCGATGTCGAGGTGGCTGACCGTGCCGTCGGGGTGGCGGACCACCCGCAGGGTCTCGCCCGCGAAGTAGTTCTCCACGCCGGTCCAGGTGCCGTCCGGTTCGGGCCGGAAGCGCGAGCCCCGGCCGGCGGCGGTGAGCGGGGTGAGCTCCAGCACCCGCCCGGGCCGCAGCCGCAGGGCGGCCGGCGCGGCGCCCCAGTACCAGGGGCCGGTCAGCTCCAGCGGTTCCGCGTCCACCTCGGGCAGCGGGCGCCACGGTTCGGGCAGCCGGGGCTCCAGTTCGGCGGTGAGCGCGATCAGCTGGGCCGCCAGGGACGAGGCGCTGGCGGCTCCGCTGGTGGCGTTGGAGAGGGCGTAGGCGGCCAGGCCGTCGGCCTCGCTGATCCACAGGCCCGCCGTGAAGCCGGGCATCGAGCCGGTGTGCCCGTACAGCAACCGGCCCTCGTGGCGGCGCAGTTGCAGGCCGAGGCCGTAGCCGCTGGTCCACTCGGCGTCGTCCGGGGCGACGGCCGGGCAGCGCATCTCGGCGAGGGAGTCGGCGGACAGCACCTTGTCGTCGCCGGCCGTCAGGAAGGCCGCCCAGCGGGCCAGGTCGGCGACGGTGGACCAGAGTTGACCGGCCGGGCCCATCAGGCCGGTGTCGGTGAGCGGCTCGGGCAGCAGGACGTCGGCCCAGGGATGGACGGCGAAGCCCCCGGCGTGCGGGTGCTCGGGCAGCAGCGTGGTGCGGTCCATGCCGAGCGGGGCCAGCACCTCGCGGCGCAGCACCTCGCCCCAGGGCTCGCCGCGCAGCTTCGCCACCAGCGCGCCGAGCAGCGCGTAGCCGGGGTTGGAGTAGTGGTGCACCCGCCCGGCCGGGTGCTTCAGCGGCCGTTCGGCCTCCAGGAGGTCGCCGAGGCCCGGCCGCAGCGAGCCCTCGGTCCGCTCCCACCAGGGGCCGGGGGTCTCGGCGGTCAGGCCGGAGGAGTGCGCGAGCAGCTGGGCGACGGTCGCCTCGTCGGCGGGCGTGCCGGGCAGGTGGCGGGAGAGCGGGTCGGCGAGGTCGAGCAGGCCCTCGTCGCGCAGCCGCAGCACCAGCACGGCGACGAAGGTCTTGGTGAGCGAACCGATGCGGTACTGGACGTCCGGGGTGGGGGCGTGCCCGTCGACCATGCTGCGGGCTCCGCTCCACACCGGCTGCCCGTCGCGCATCACCCCGGCGACCATCGAGGGCGTGCGACCCTCGGCCTGGGCGACGGCGAGCCGGTGCAGCAGCGCGCGGCGGGTGGCGGGCAGCAGCTCGGCGGGCAGGTCGGTCATGTGGGCTTCTGGACTCATCGACATGTGCACGGACAGTAGCCCAGCCCGGGCCCGGGGCCGACCGATTAATCCGGTCCAGGCCCGGCCCAGGCCCAGCCCAGGCCCCAGCCCAGGCCCCAGCCCAGGCCCCGGCCCACGCCCCGGCCGCGGGCGAACCGCGCGGCGCCGGGCCGGGTGGAGCGCTCAGTCCGGCAGCGGCGGCAGTTCCGGCCGCTCCAGCCAGGCCTCGAAGAGCGGGCCGAGCGGAGCGGTGGTGTACCGGGCGGCGTGGGCACGCAGGTCGGAGGTGGCGACCACGCCGTGCCGGTTGGCGCCCGTCCAGTCCCGCAGCATCGCGAAGAACGCGTCCTCGCCGAGCGTTCGCCGCAGCGCGTGCACCACCAGTCCGCCGCGCTGGTAGAGCCGGTCGTCGAACATCAGCTTCCGGCCCGGGTCGTCGAGCCGGAGGTCCTGCGGCAGCCCGGCCAGCAGCCGGTGCGCGGCGGCGGCGTGGACGGCCGCGCCCGGGCCGCCGGCGTGTTCGGACCAGAGCCACTCCGCGTACTTGGCGAAGCCCTCGTTGAGCCAGATGTGCCGCCAGTCGGCGATCGTGACGCTGTTGCCGAACCACTGGTGGGCCAGCTCGTGCGCGATCAGCCGTTCGTGCTCCCAGCCGGCACCGAGGTGGTTGGTGCCGAAGGTGGCGACGCCCTGCGCCTCCACCGGGACGTCCAGCTCCTCGTCCGCGATCACCACGGAGTACTCGCCGAACGGGTACGGGCCGAAGACCTCGCCGAAGTACGCCGTCATCTCCGGCTGCCGGGCGAAGTCCCGGGCGAACGCGGCGGCCAGCCGCTCCGGGACGTAGCCGGTCTGCGGCACCGCCGGTCGCACCGCCAGCGGCACCGGCCGGTAGTGCCCGATCGACACCGTCACCAGGTACGTCGGGGTGGGCGCGCTTTGCTCGTACACCCAGGTGGTGCTGGACGCCCTGGTGGTGCGGGTCAGCAGCCGGCCGCTCGCCACCACCGTGAACGGGGACGGCGTGGTGACGGCCAGCTGGTAGGTGGCCTTGTCGGCGGGCCGGTCGTTGCACGGGAACCAGGACGGTGCGCCGACCGGCTGGCTCGCCACCAGCGCGCCCTCGGTCAGCTCCTCCCAGCCCAGGCCGCCCCACGGGCTGCGCACCGGGCGCGGGTTGCCGGTGTAGTGCACCTCGACGGTGAACGCGGCGCCCGGTGCGAGCGCCCTGGCCGGGCGGATCCGCAGCTTGCCGCCGCGGTGGGTGTAGCGGGCGGCCCGGCCGTCGACCAGCACCCGGCCGATCCGGAACTCGGCGAGGTCGAGCGCGAACTCCGTCAGCGCCGTGTCCGCCACCGCGCTCAGCCGGGCCGAGCCGGCCAGCCGGTTGGGGCCTGGCCGGTAGTCCAGCGCCAGCTCGTAGCGGTGCACCCGGTAGCGGTGGTCGCCGCTGTTCGGGAAGTACGGGTCCGGGGCACCGGCGGCCGCGGGGACGTGCTTGGGCTTCACGGGGGCGTGCGCTTCCTGCGGGCCGGGACGGGGGGACGGGGAGGTGGTCACGACGTGGTCTGCCACGCCTCGATCGGGTTGCCCAGCCACCGCGTGTCGGCGGGGACGGACTCGGCGCGCATCACCAGCGAGGCCGGGCCCAGCGTGCTGCGCGCGCCCACCGTGCTGCCGGGCAGCACGATGCCGCCCGGGCCCAGGGTGGCGCCCTCGCGGAGGACCACAGTATCCATCCGCATGATCCGGTCGTGGAAGAGGTGTGTCTGCACCACGCAGCCGCGGTTGATGGTGACCCCGTCGCCGAGGGTGACCAGGTCCGCCTCCGGCAGCCAGTAGCTCTCGCACCAGACGCCGTGCCCGACGTGCGCGCCGAGCGAGCGCAGCCACAGGTTCAGCACCGGGGTGCCGGGCACCGCGCCGACCAGCCACGGCACGGCCAGCATCTCCACGAAGGTGTCCGCCAGCTCGTTGCGCCACACGAAGCCGCTCCACAGCGGGTGCTCCACCGCGCGGAACCGCCCGACCAGCAGCCACTTGGCCGCCACCGCGACCGCGCAGGCCACCGCGCCGGCCGCCAGCAGGACCAGGCCGGACAGCAGCGCGGCGGTCAGCGGCGAGCCGGCCGCCAGCCAGGACAGCGCCGCCACGGTCAGCAGACCCAGCGCCGCCGAGGCCAGGACCGGCACCAGCCGGCCCACCTCGACCAGCCCGCGCGCCCACAGCAGCCGCGCCGGCGGCTCGTAGGTCAGGCTCTGGTCGGCCTGGTCCGCCGAGCGCGGCAGCCGCATCGGCGGCATGCCCAGGTACGACCCGCCCTTCTTCGCCTTCGCCGGCGTCGCCGACAGCACGCCCACCAGGCCGCGCTTGGGCACCGAGCGGCCCGGCGCGGTCATCCCCGAGTTGCCGAGGAACGCCCGCTCGCCGACCTTCGCCTCGCCGAGCCGCACCCAGCCTCCGCCCAGCTCGTACGGGGCCATCAGGGTGTCGTCGGCCAGGAACGCGCCGTCGCCGACCGTGGTCAGGCTGGGCAGCGCCAGCACCGTGGACACCTCCGCGCCCCGGCCGACCCGCATCCCGAGGGCGCGCAGCCACAGCGGCGTGACCAGTCCGGCGTAGAGCGGGAACAGCACCTCGCGGGCCCGGTCCATCAGCTGGGTGACGGTCCACGCCTGCCAGCCCACCCGGCCGTGCAGCGGGTGCGTCCCGGGCACCAGGCCGATGCTCAGCAGCCGGACCAGCACCACCAGCTGCGCCGCGTACATCGCGCCGAACGCCAGTGTGGCGGGCAGCAGCCCGAGCAGCGCGCCGCCGAGCGCCGGGCCGAGGGCCGCGCCCTGGTCGACGAAGCGGGAGAGCACGGCCAGCGCGGCGAGCGAGGGCAGCACCGGGAGCAGGCCGAGCACGGCACCGCTGGCGCCGTACAGCGAGGCCCAGCGGGCCCGGCGGGCCGGGCGGTCCTTGGGCCAGGTGCGCTCGGCGCGGCCCAGCTTGACGGCGGGCGCGCCGCCCCAGCGCTGGCCGGTCGGCACCTGGCCGGTGACGCTGGAGCCGGCCGCCACCTGGGCGCGCTTGCCGACCCGGGCGCCGGGCAGCAGGGTCGAGCGGGTGCCGACCACGGCACCGGAACCGATCTTGACCTGGCCGATCAGCAGCCGGTCGCCGTCCAGCCAGTAGCCGCACAGGTCCACCTCGGCCTCGACCGCGCAGCCGCGGCCCAGCTTCAGCATCCCGGTGACCGGCGGCAGCGAGTGCAGGTCCACCTCGGGCGCCACCTTGGCGCCCAGCACCCGGGCGTAGCGCACCAGCCAGGCGCCGGACAGCGAGTCCGCGCCGCTCAGCTCGGTGAGTCGCTCGGCGGTCCACAGCCGCAGGTGGACCGAGCCGCCGCGCGGGTGGCTGCCCGGGCGCACGCCGCGCAGCAGCAGTCGGGCGCCGCCCGCCGCGAGGGCCAGCCGGCCCGGCGGGGTGTACAGCGCGAGCGCGCCCGCGCCGACCCACCACCACGAGGCGGTTGGGGCCCACGGGAAGTCGCCGAGGTGGGTGAGGAGGTTCCCGGCGGCCAGCAGGGCGACCGTCCAGCGCAGGCCGACCACGGTGAACAGCGGGACCAGCAGGAACAGCTGGAGCAGCTTGGCCCTGGTCGGCACCAGGGCGACGGTGCGGGCCTCGGTGCTCTCGCCGGCGGTGCGCTCCAGGTGCCGGGCGAGCTTGCGCAGCGTCGGGTGCTGGTAGATGTCCAGCACCGCCGCGCTCGGGTAGCGGGTGCGCAGCAGGGTGGTCAGCCGGGCGGCGGCCAGGCTGCCGCCGCCGATCGCGAAGAAGTCGTCGCGCGGGCCGCCGACCCGGACGCCGAGGATCTCCGACCACTGCTCGGCCAGCCAGGCCTCGGTGCCGTACAGCTCCTCGCCCGGGCCGGCGCTCTCCAGCTCCGGCAGCGGCCAGGGCAGGGCGTTGCGGTCGACCTTGCCGGAGGTCCGGGTGGGCAGGGTCTCGACGGTCGCCAGCAGCGGCACGAGGGCGGCCGGCAGCTCGGCGCGCAGCCGTTCGACGGCCTGCTCGCGGTCGAAGCCGTCCTGGACCACCAGGTAGCCGACCAGCAGCTGGTTGCCGCCGCGCGCGGTCCGCACGGCGGCCGCCGCGCCCGCCACACCGGGCAGGGCCTGCAGGGCCGCGTCGACCTCGCCGAGCTCGATCCGGCGGCCGCCCAGCTTGATCTGCTCGTCGGTGCGGCCGAGGAAGAGCAGACCGGCCGGGTCGGCCTGGACCAGGTCACCGCTGCGGTAGGCGCGATCCCAGCCCAGCGAGGGCAGCGGCGCGTACTTCTCGGCGTCCTTCTCCGGGTCGAGGTAGCGGGCCAGGCCCACGCCGCCGATCACCAGCTGTCCGGTGCCGCCGGGGGCGACCGGCTCACCGGCCTCGTCCACCACGGCGAGGTCCCAGCCGTCCAGCGGCAGGCCGATCCGCACCGGGCCCTCGCCGGTCAGCAGGGCGGCGCAGGCGACCACGGTGGCCTCGGTGGGGCCGTAGGTGTTCCACACCTCGCGGCCCTCGGTGACCAGGCGCTGCACCAGCTCGGGCGGGCAGGCCTCGCCGCCGAAGATCAGCAGCCGCACCTCGTTGAGCGCCTCGGCAGGCCACAGCGCGGCCAGGGTCGGGACGGTGGAGACCACGGTGATCTCCTGCTCGGCCAGCCAGGGGCCGAGGTCGGCGCCGCTGCGCACCTGGGAGCGGGGGACCGGCACCAGGCAGGCGCCGTGCCGCCAGGCCAGCCACATCTCCTCGCAGGAGGCGTCGAAGGCGACCGAGAGGCCGGCCATCACCCGGTCACCGGGGCCGATCGGCTCCTCCTGGAGGAAGAGCGCGGCCTCGGCGTCCACGAAGGCGGCGGCGTTGTGGTGGGTGACGGCCACGCCCTTGGGCTTGCCGGTCGACCCGGAGGTGAAGATGATCCAGGCGTCGTCGGCCGGGGTGGGGCGGCGTTCCAGGGCGGGAGCGCGCTCGCCGGTGGTCGCCAGGCCGCGGTCGGCGCCGAGCACGGCGGCGACGGCGGCCTCGCCGAAGACCAGCTCGGCGCGCTCGTCCGGGTCCTCGGCGTCCACCGGGACGTAGGCGGCGCCGGCGGCGAGCACCGCGAGGATCGAGACGTAGAGGTCGTTGGTGCCGGAGGGCACGCGCACGCCCACCCGGTCGCCAGGGCCGATCCCGACGGCGGCCAGCCGGCGGCGCAGCTGCTCGACCTCGGCGGCCAGCGCGCGGTAGCTGAGCACGGTGTGCCCGTCGTCCAGGGCGGGCTCGTCGGGGTGGGCGCGCACGGTGGCGTCCAGCACGTCGACCAGGGTGCGCGGGGCGGCGGCCGGGCGGCCGGGGAACAGGGCGCGTGCCTGCTGGGGCTGGGGCTGGGGCTGGGGCTGCGGCTCTGGTTCCGGGTCCGGCTGCGGTGGTGCGGGCGGTGCGGCCTGGGTGGGCTGCCGCGGTGGCGTGGCGTACTGCTCAGGGTGGCTCGGTTCAGCTGTCATGGCAGCCGTGCGCTCCTCGTCCTCGCCCCGTTCCGACCGATGCCCGGCCCCTGGGGCGGTGGGAGCACCACCTGATCGGGTGACCCCACTCCGGGGCCGGAGCGGACAACCTGACCGATGGTAGTCCCGGGGCGGCGAGCGGACAGGAGCGGACACTCGGCCCAACTGGCGCCCAAATGGCCGAATCTGACAGAAAGTCAGTCAATAACTGACGCCTCTTGATGTGGAAGTGATGAGGCGTCAGCAGAATTGACGGATCGTCAGGTCGATTTTCCGACCGTGATCCATGCCACAGCGATTCCTGCTCCCTTCGGGTGGCGGGAGGCGGCGGGCCGGGTTTCCCGGGCCGATTTCTCCGGTCCGGGCCCGGCCCGCCGTCCTGCCCGGTGGTCAGCGGAACCGGTGCAGGTTCTCGCCGAGGAAGGCCTCCAGGGTACGCGGGGCGCGTCCGGTGAGGCCAAGGAAGGAGCCGTCCGGGGTCTCCTTGCGGACCACCGCGAGCTGCTGGATCTCCACCACGTGGGTGGCGAGCCAGGGCGGCATCCCGGCCCGGCCGACCAGGTGGGCGTGCAGGTCGGACGGGCTCAGGTCGAGGTACCGGACCGGCCGGCCGAGCAGCTCGCCCAGCAGTGCGGTGAGCTCCGGGTAGCTGTAGGCCCGCCCGCCGGTGAGCGGGTAGGTGCCGCCGGCCAGCTCGGGACGGGTGAGCACCTCGGCCGCGGCGTCCCCGATGTCCCGGGCGTCCACGTAGTTGCACCGCGCCTGGCCCATCGCGCCGTGCACCACCCCGGCGGCGGCGATGCCGGGCGCCAGGAGCAGCAGCTTCTGCATGAACGCGTACGGCCGCAGGACGGTGGTGGTGATGCCGCAGGAGCGCAGCCGCTCCTCGATCAGGTGGTGGCCGCGCGAGACGGCGACGGGGGAGTCCGGCTCGGCGGCGGGCGCGGAGACCTTGACGATGTGCTCCACGCCGCAGTCCACCGCGGCCTCGATCGCGTTCAGCTCGTACTGGACCTGCTGCGGACCGTTGGCCATGGTGAGAAAGAGCTGGTGCGCACCGCGGAACGCCGTACGCAGGGAGGCCGGGTCGGCGGCGTCGGCCGGGAGGGTGGCGGTCCGGGCGAGCGTGTGCTCGTCGAGGGCGGCGGCCAACCGGGCGGGGTCGCGGCTGAGGGCGCGGCTCGGTGCGCCGAGGGCGGCGAGGCTGCGCAGGGTGGCGCCGCCGGTGGCGCCACCGGCGCCCATGATGACGATCATGACGTCTGCCTTTCGGGAAGGGGTGCGATTCCGGGGTGGAGTGCGGTTTCGGGCTGGGACGCGGTTTCGGGTCGGGGCGCGTTTCCGGCTGGGGGTGCGGCGGGGAGCCGGTGCTGCGCCGTGCGGGCCGGGCGGCTGCCGCGCCAGTGCCAGGTGGTGATGGTGGCGGCGATCGCCGAGGAGACCGGCAGGTCGATCGGCAGCCGGCGCGGCCAGGGGCTGTGGGCGAGGGCCGGGAGGTGCGGCAGCCAGCGGGCGGCGGCGAGGCCGACCGCCAGGCCGAGGGCGGCGGCGACCAGGCCGAGGGCGGCGGCCGCGAGCGGGCGAGGGGTCCGGGCGGGCCGGGCGCGGACGGGGCGGCGGCGCAGCGCGGCGCCGAGTGCGGCGGCCACCAGGGCGGAGGTGCCGCCGATGGTGGTGAGCGCGGCGGCCACCAGCTGCGGCTGGCCGGTGACGGCTCCGCCGGTCCCGGCCATGGCGGCGGGCATGACGTAGGCGACCAGGACCTCGCGCCACAGGACGAAGGGCGGGGGAGCGCCCGGGGCCTTCTTGCTCATGGGGTCGGTTCTTCCTCTCGCTTTTGGTTAGGTGCCTAAGTATTTGTGCTTAGGTGCCTAACTATTGGGGCTGAAGGGAGGCGGACCGCCATTCGGCGGCCCGCCGGGGGGTGGATCAGTCCTCGGTGAGTGCGTCCATGCCCGCGACCACCCGGGCCAGCAGGTCCAGGAAAGTGGCGCGCTCCTCGACGGAGAGGTCCCTGACCAGTGCCTGCATCCGGGTGAAGTGCGCGGGGGCCAGCTCCCGCAGCTTGTCGGCGCCCCGCGCGGTGAGGATCACCACGTTGCCGCGGCCGTCCTCGGCGGACGGCCGGCGGGCCACCAGGCCCTCCCGCTCCAGGCCGTCGACCAGGCCCGTCACGGTCGCCCGGGAGACGCCGAGACTCGCCGCGAGCTGGGAGGGCGACTTCTCGCCGCCCTGGTCCTCCAGGTCCGCCAGCAGTCGGTAGCGGCCGGTGGAGAGGCCGAAACGGCCGAAGTGCACCTCGCCGGCCTGGCCGATCCTGGCGCCCGCCGCCATCAGCCGGGCCGCGACCAGGATCGCCTGCGGGTCGGCCGCGAGGCCGTAGCGGGCGATCTGGCGGCGGGCCTGATCGAGGCTGGGGGCCGTGGGGCCACCCTCGGGGTGCTGGGTCACAAGAAGTAATATGGTGCCTAACCTGATTCCCGGTCAAGTCGAACCACGGACTGATGCCTAGGCAGCACGGGGAGCGATCCTGGGCGGCGTCCAGTCGGCGTGCCGCAGGACGGTCCGGACCATCGCGCCGGGCGGGGTGAGCCGGATCGCGGCGTTGCGCAGGCCGACCGCCGGCGGGTGGGCGAGCTGCTGGCCCATCCGGCCGGCCCGGCGGGCATCGCGGGCCACGGTCTGGCTGCGCGGGCGGCGGGCCGCGTCGTAACGCGCGAGCGCGCCCTCGACCGTCCGGGTCCCGGTGAGCGCCGCCGCCAGGGTCACCGCGTCCTCCAGTGCCTGGCAGGCGCCCTGGCCGAGGTGTGGCGTCATGGGCGTGCGCCGCGTCGCCGAGCAGCGCGATCCGGCCCGATACGTAGGACGGCAGCGGCGTGGCCAGCTCGTTGACGTCGTGGTGCAGTACCGCCTCCGGCCGGGTCGCGGCCAGCAGCGAGGGGATCGGCTCGTGCCAGTGTGCGAAGCGGCGGCGGACCTCGGTCAGCGGGTCCCGGTAGCGGACCCCGGCCGGGGCGTTCAGGACCGCGTGCCACTCGGCGGTGCCGTCCGGGAAGGCGATGTGGCCGAACTCGGCGCCGTGGCCCCAGGTCAGCTCGAAGTCGGCCTTCAGGCCGTCGACCGGACGCTCGGTGATCGCCCGCAGCACCGTCGAACCGCTGTAGGCGGCGCCAGGGTGGTCAGGGAAGAGGCGGCGCCGGAGACGGCTGTTGACGCCGTCGGCCGCCACCAGGAGGTCGGCCTCCAGTGTCGTGCCGCCGAAGCCGGCCCGGACCCGGAACGGCCGGGTGGTGTCCACCTCCGTCACCTCGGAGCCGACGGCGGGGGCGAGTCCGGCGGTCCGTCGTCCGATCAGGAATCGGGCCCGTGCGGGTGCCTCAGCTCGGAGGCGTAGCCGGCGAGCAGGATGCGCAGCGTGCGGTGGAAGCACTGCTCGGAGTCGAGTCCCTCTCCGGTGGCGAAGGCCTGCGCGAGGTGGGGGTAGACCTCCTGGTCCAGGGCGGCGAACTGTTCGGGCCGGAGCTCGGTGCACTCGTGGTGGGGCGTCTCGCCGACCTCGCCCAGCGTGTGTCCGATGGTCCACCGGACGACGGAGTTGAGCGCGTCGAGCGCGTCTCCGAGTGGGACGCCGTCCTTGTGGAGCACGGCGATGCCGCGCTCCAGCAGGGCGAGGGCGACCGGCGTGGCGACCGGGCGGGTGGCCAGCACGGTGAGTATGGCCGGATGGTCGAGCAGTAGTCGGCGCAGCTCGACGGCGAAGTCCCGGACCGCCTCCGTCCACGGGCCGCCGGGCTCGCCGAACAGGCTTCCCGCCGACAACTCCAGCAGGCGCTCCACCATGCCGTCGAGCAGGGCCGTCCTGCTGGGGACGTAGTAGTAGAGCGTCATCCCCTCGACGCCGAGCGCCGCACCGAGCTTGCGGTTGGAGAGCGCGGCGAGGCCGTGCTCGTCCACGTAGGCGAGTGCGGCGTCGATGACCTTCTCGCGGGTCAGCCCCGTCCGTGGGCGGGTGCGCCGGGTCGGCATCGGTTCCTCCTTCACCTCAATGGGCTCCACCGGGGCTGTGCGGCCCGGGCCTTGACGAGTCTTGCAGTGCAAGAGAACCACACTCGACGTCAGCTTCTTGCGCTGCAAGAAGTCTCTGGGGAGGGTGTCGTGCAGCTTGTCGTCGTCGTGGTCCGCAGGCTCAACGAGGACGTGGAGTGCGGAGGGTTCCGCAGGGCGTGGATCCGGGAGGGCCCGTCGCGGCCGGTCGCACAATAGCGGCGCTCCGAGGGAGGCGGTCGCCCGGGGTATCCGGGCCTCTGCTCGGCCCCGCCGAAGCCGGGCCGACCGACGACTTCGAGTGACATGACATCAGGTCAATCAACCGTCAAGTTGGTTCATTCACAGAATATTTCGCGAGGCGTTCTGTGTCGGGTGGATGATTTACGCCGCTCTAAGGTCTTCCCACGGAGATCTCCGGCTGACAGGCTGGGGCCGCCCTTTCAGTACGGAGGAGGTTCCTTGTCCCGCATATCCACGCTGGCCGGAGCGGTCACCTGCGCTCTCGCACTTGTCACCGGCACCGCCGTCGCCGCGTCGGCGGCGCCCATCGACCAGGCCCCGGGCCTGGCCGAGGCGAAGGTCGACCCTGTCGCCTGGACGCCGTGCAACCCCGACCCGACCAAGCCGGACCCCGGCATCTACGACTGCGCCGTTTACCCCGTGCCGCTGGACTACGACAACCCGAAGGGTGAGAAGGTCGGCATCGCCATGATGCGGCGGCGGGCGAGCGACCCGTCGAAGCGGATCGGCTCGCTGTTCCTCAACCCCGGCGGCCCGGGCGGCAGTGGTTACCTGTGGGCGACGACCGCCCGTTTCGGTGCCGAGGTGCAGTCGAAGTTCGACCTGGTCGGCTTCGACCCGCGCGGTGTGGCCCGGAGCAACCCGCTCAAGTGCTTCAAGACCCAGGAGGACGCCGACGCGGTCACCAACCGCATGGTCGGCGTGCCGGTCACCAAGGCCGAGATCAACGAGACGCTCGACGCGGACCAGGACTACACCGACGCCTGCAGCAAGAACGCCGGCCCGCTGATCGAGCACATGTCGACCATCAACGTGGTGCGCGACCTGGACCGGATGCGCCGCGCCG
The DNA here is from genome assembly GCF_042724755.1 of Kitasatospora sp. NPDC127067. Classification (NCBI taxonomy): domain Bacteria; kingdom Bacillati; phylum Actinomycetota; class Actinomycetes; order Kitasatosporales; family Streptomycetaceae; genus Kitasatospora; species Kitasatospora sp. NPDC127067. Next base: position 14,169 of record NZ_JBHXEM010000077.1, read on the forward strand.
TCGGTGACTCCCAGCTCACCTTCGCCGGGTTCTCCTACGGCACCCTGATCGGTTCGACGTACGCCAACATGTACCCGAACAAGGTGCGCGCGATCATCGTCGACGGCAACGTCGACCCGGACCTGCGCCTGCACAACGGCCTGGAGTACGACCGCCAGCGGGCGAACGGCTTCGAGATCGCCCTGGACGAGTTCCTCAAGCGCTGCCAGGCCGCCGGCGCCCCGCGCTGCGCCTTCGGCGATGGCGACACCCGGGCCAAGTTCGACCAGCTCCGCGACCACCTGCGGACCAGCCCGATCACGCTGCCGAACGGCTCCAAGGTGACCCTGAGCACCTTCACCGGGGAGGTGGCCAGCGCCCTGTACTCGCAGGCCAAGCTGGCCCCGCTGGCCAAGTCGCTCCAGGCGGCCTACCAGGTCTTCCAGAAGCCGGCCGCGACCGCCCTGCTGGCCCCGCAGGCGAACGTCTCGGACGAGGACGCCAACCTGCTCTCGGTGGACGTCCCGCGGGCGGCCCTGCGGGAGGCCCCGGTCGACTCCGAGTACACCGCGGACGACTCCTACCTGGCCGTCAACTGCCAGGACAAGCCGTACCCCTCCAACGACCGGGTGTTCGCGAACGCGGCCAAGGCCTGGGAGAAGGACATGCCGACCTTCGGTCGCTACCAGGCCTTCGACGCGCCGGCGTGCGCGAGCTGGCCGGCCCCGGCCCGGGACGCCGAGCGCTTCTCCGGCCCGTGGAACAAGAAGACCTCCAACACCGTGATGGTGATCGGCAACCTCTACGACCCGGCCACCCAGTACAAGTTCGCCCAGCGGATGCAGCAGGAGCTGAGCAACGCGGTGCTGGTCAGCGTCGACTCGATCGAGCACTGCGCCGTGGGCCGCAGCAAGGCGCTGAACCAGCTGGTCACCCGCTACCTGGTGGACGGCACCGCGCCGGCGGCCGGCCAGCTGCTGAAGCCGGACGCGGAGATCTTCCCGGCGGTCTGACGGAACGGCCCCCGGTGACCCGGGGGAGGAGTTGACGGTCGTGGTGGTCGGCGGTGCTGCCGGCCACCACGATCGTGCTTTACGGGCGATTTCCCGGAGCGCCCGGAAGGCCCGGTGAATGCGGCAGTGGATCGTCATCGAACCTCCGGTGGAGCGGATTCCTGCGAGTTGTCGGCGACCGTAGCCCATGCCACTGACAATCGGGTTCCGGCGCGACGGCGAAGGTCATGGCCGGTAAGACCCACGGAACATGACGTACTGTCACACTATTCAATAACCAATTCCCGCGCCCGGGTATCCGTGTTAGCGTGCGGGCCGCCGACTTCTCTCTAACTCGGGAAAGTGAGGGCGGGCCATGCAGGACGAATTCTCCCGACGGGGTTTCCTGGGCGGTGCCGGCGCGGCGGCCGCCGGGATCACCGTCGGTTCCACGGGCGCGGCGGCAGGAGCGGCGGCGGCCGGGGACGCGCACCGGGAGCTGCCGCAGGGGCGGTCGGTGCTGCCGGGCGATCCCCGGTACCTGACCCTCGCCCAGGGCTTCAACCAGCGGTGGAGCAGCACCCCCGCGTACATCCGGCTGGTGGGCAACGAGGCGGACGCGGTCGCCGAGCTGAACCGCGCGCTGGACGCCGGGCTACGGCCGACGGTCCGCGGCGGCGGGCACTGCTACGAGGGTTTCGTCGACAACGACGGGGGCGTCATCCTCGACCTCGGCACGATGCGCGGCGTCGCCGCCTCGACCGACAAGTTCGGCCGGCCCACGTACGGCGTCGAGGGCGGCGCGACCAACTGGGACGTCTGCACCACGCTGTTCCGCGAGTACGCCGTCGCCCTGCCCGCCGGGTCCTGCTACTCGGTCGGCGCGGGCGGGCACGTCTGCGGCGGCGGGTACGGCCTGCTCTCCCGACGGCACGGGCTCACCGTGGACCACCTCGTCCAGGTCGACGTGGTCACCGTCCGGGGCGGCCGCGCGGTGGTGACGCAGGCGCACCGCGAGGACGCGCGGGGCTCGCCCGAGCAGGACCTCTTCTGGGCCCACGCCGGCGGCGGGGGCGGGAACTTCGGGGTGGTGCTGCGGTACCACTTCGCCTCGGACGTACCCCGGCCGCCGCCCCGGGTCTGGCTGAGCAGCGTGGCCTGGCCCTGGGCCGAACTGCTCGCCCGGCCCGAGGACTTCGAGATCCTGGTGGCCAACTTCGGCGCCTTCATGGCCGAGCACAGCGGCCCGCGGGAGCCGGTGTACCAGGGGCTGTTCGCGATCCTCAAGCTCACCCACCACTCCAATGGGAACGTCGTCCTGTTCAGCCAGTGGGACGGCGAGGACCCGGGCCCGCTCGACGCGTTCGTGGCGGCGGTCGAACGGGGGATGACGACGCGATCGACGGTGCAGAACCGGGCGGCCGGCGGGCTGTTCCTGCCCTACCCGGACAAGCGGCGCCAGATGCCCTGGTTCCAGGCGACCATGACGCTCAACCCCTCGGGCGACAACCAGCGCGGCAAGTACAAGTCGGCCTACCATCGGGAGCCGTTCGCACCGGAGCAGATCGCCGCCTTCCGGGACTGGCTGGTGCGCGACGTCGAGGGGGCGGACCTCTCGAACACGCTGGTCCAGATCGACTCCTACGGTTGCCGGATCAACACCCGCCGTCCCGAGGAGACGGCCGTCCCGCAGCGCGACTCGATCATGAAGCTGCAGTATCCAGACGTACTGGACGGACCCGGCCGAGGACGAGAAGCACCTGGCCTACCTGAGCGGGCTGTACCGCGACGTCTACCGGGGGACGGGCGGAGTCCCGGAGGTCGACACCGCGACGGACGGCGCCTACGTCAACTACCCGGACAACGACCTGGGCACCGCCGACCAGCCCGACCCTGCCTACCCGCGCCTCTATTACAAGGGCAACTATCCACGGCTGCAGCGCACCAAGGCCCACTGGGACGGGAAGGAGGTGTTCCACCACGCCCAATCCATCATCCCGGCCGTGCCCTGAGCAGTGGGCCCAGAGCCCAGAGCCCAGAGTCCTGAGCCCAGAGCCTTGAGCGCTGAGCCCGAACGCCGGTGCTCGAACCCCGGTGCCCCGGAGGCGTGGGGAGGCGCCCCCGCATCCCCACGCCCGTGACACGACCCGGGGCCCGCTCCGCTAGGCGGCCCGCTCCGTCTCCTCCTCGACGATCCGTCCGTCCCGGACCTCGATCACCCGGTCGGCGAGCCCCATCAGCGTCGGGTCGTGGGTGGCGACCAGCACCGTGACGCCCTCGCTGCGCACCACCGCGCGCAGCAGTTCCATGATCGAGCGGCCGGTCTCGGAGTCCAGCTGACCGGTGGGCTCGTCGGCGATGATCAGGCTGGGCTCGTTGGCCAGCGCACGGGCGATGGCGACGCGCTGCTGCTGGCCGCCGGAGAGCTCGCCGGGGCGCTGGTTGGCGTGGTCGGCGAGCCCGACCAGGGCGAGCAGGGTGTGGGCGCGCTCCTCGCGTTCGGCGGCCGGGGCCTTGCGCAGTCGCATGGGCACGCCGACGTTCTCGGCGGCGGTGAGCATCGGGATCAGCCCGAAGGACTGGAAGACGAAGCCGATCCGCTCCCGCCGCAGGGCGAGTCGACCGTCCTCGTCCAGCCCGGCGAGGTCGATGCCGTCCAGCGCGATGCTGCCGCCGGTCGGCGTGTCCAGGCCGCCGACCAGGTTGAGCAGGGTGGTCTTGCCGGAGCCGGACCGGCCCTTGAGCGCGGCCAGTTCTCCGCGGCCGACGGTGAACGACACGCCGCGCAGGGCGTGCACGGTCCGCTCGCCGGTGCCGAAGCTGCGGCGGAGATCGGTCACGGCCACCATCGGCTGGGTGGTGGCGGTGTCGGCGGTGGCGGCCTGATGCTGCGTCATGCGGCGTCCCCCCTGTGGGCGTGGCGGCCCGGTTGTAGCCGGGTCCCGTCCGGGTCTACGGATATGTCTGCTCCGGTGGTTCACCTTCCCGGGCGGGAATCCGAGAAGAGGGCGTCCCGGGTCAAAAGGGCGCGTCGAAGCCGGAGTTGTGAAGTGTGCATGGCATTCAACTGGGGGCATCCCCGGCCGGGATGCTATCAATGAAAGGAATTTGCTCACTGGTTACTTGATTCGCGCAAGTCCCTTCCGTTCCTGGATCGAATCTGACAGCATCGTCCGCTATCCGGCGACCGATTGCCGGTGGTCAATGCGCCGGTGCGCTCGCGATGTGTCCGTCTGTGGCCGATTTGTACTCGGGCCGGATCGATGAGCGGGGCCCGGGGATGCAACCGGGGACGTAAATCCGGGGGAGGAACTTGATGCTCGGCTTCGTCGTGCGCCGACTGCGCGGGCGAGTGCCGCTGGCTGCCGCTGTCCTGTTTGCGGTGCTGATCACCACGTCTGTGCTGACCGCCTTGGTGGCCTTCAACAGCAGCGTCGGTGAGGCCGGCCTGCGGCAGGCGCTCCAAGGGCCCGGTCACGCCCGGACGACGGTGGCGGTGACCGGTGAGCACGGGCTCGACCAGCGGTCCAAGGACGAGGCGGCGCTCGCCGCCTACCGGCAGAAGCTCTTCGGAGACCTGCCCGTCCACACCGACAGCCTGACGCGCAGCCGTTCCTACAGCCTGCCGGTCTCCGGCGTCGCTGCTGACGGCACGCCCGCGACCGGCACGCCCGCGACCGGCACGCCCGCGACCGGCACGCCCGCGACCGGCACGCCCGCGACGGGCAGCGGCGCGGGCAGCGCCCCCGGCGCCCCGCTCGACCTCACGGTCCTCGCCGACCTCGACCGCGGCCGGGTCCAACTGGTGGCCGGCGCCTGGCCGGGTGCCGCCACCGCCCCGGTGCAGTCCGCCGCCCCGGAGGCGGCCGTCCCGCAGAGCCTGCTGCGCCGGCTCGGTCTGACCGAGCAGGCCCTGCCCGCCGAGGTCCGGCTCGTCGACCGGAACGACGGCAAGCCGCTGACCGTCCGGATCACCGGCGTCTACCGGGCCACCGACCCGACCGCCCCGTACTGGCGGATCGACCCGGTCGGCGGCCACGAGATCGAGGTCGGCGGCTTCACCACCTTCGGCCCGATGATGGTCGACCGGAGCGCCTTCGCCACGGCCGGCCTGGTCCAGGGCGGCGTCGGCTGGTCGCTGGACGCCGACTTCTCCGGCGCCGACCGGGCCGCCGCGCAGGCCGTCGGCAACCGCGCCCAGCACCTCTCCGAGGAGCTGCGCGGCACCGCCTCGCTCGGCGCGACCACCGACCTGCCGGACATCATGCGCGAGCTGTCCGACAGCATGGTGGTCGCCCGGTCCACCCTGCTGATCGGCGCCCTCCAGCTGGCGGTGCTCGCCGCGGCGGCCCTGCTGCTGGTCGTCCACCTGATCGCCGCGCGGCAGGAGTCCGAGAACGAGATCCTCGCCGCGCGCGGCGCCTCGGCCTTCAGGCTCGGTTCCTTCACCGCCCTGGAGTCGCTGCTGCTGGCCCTGCCCGCAGCGGTCTTCGCACCACTGCTGACCCCGTTCCTGGTCCGCGCGCTGGCCGGCCTCGGCAGCTCCCGCCAGGTCGCCCTGGACACCGGCATCAGCTGGTCGCTCTGGCCGGTGGCCGTGATCTGCGCGTTCGCCTGCATCCTGCTGGCCACCGTGCCCAGCGTGGTGCGCGGCGTCGGTGCCGCGCTGCGCCGCCGGGCCGGACGCCGTCAGGCCGTGGTCTCCGGCGTCGCCCGCAACGGCGGCGACCTCGCCGTGCTCGCCCTGGCCGTGCTCGCCTACCAGCAGCTCGACCAGTACGGCGGCGGGCTGTCCCCCGACTCCACCGGCCGGCTCGACGTGGACCTGCTGCTGGTCGCCACCCCGACCCTCGCACTGTGCGCAGGGACGCTGGTGGTGCTGCGGCTGCTCCCGCTCGTCGCCCGGCTCGGCGCCCGCGCGGCGGCCCGCGGCCGCGGCCTCGGGCCCGCCATGGTCGGCTGGCAGCTGGCCCGCCGGCCCGGCCGCGCCACTGGACCCGTCCTGCTGCTCGTCATGGCCGTGGCCACCGGTGTCCTGGCGCTCGGTCAGCACGCCACCTGGACCTCCTCCCAGCGCGACCAGGCCGCCTTCGCCACCGGCGGAGGCCTGCGCATCTCCGGTTCGCACAACGCGCCGATGGGCCAGGGCGGCCGCTACGGCAGCCTGCCCGGCGGCGACCGGCTGGTCGCGGTGGTGCGCGACGAGCAGCCGCTGCAGGGCGGCGCCGGCCAGCTGCTGGCCGTGGACGCCGCCGCCTTCGCGGACCGTGTCCCGGTCCGCTCCGACCTGCTCGACGGCCACACCGGCAAGGAGGTCTTCGGCACGCTCGCGGCCCCGGCCCCCGTCGGCATCCCGCTGCCCGGTTCCCCGCTGCGGATCGACGCCGACATCGCGGTGAGCCAGCAGGACCAGGCCAAGTGGATCAGCAGTGCGGTCCACTCCGAGGTCCGGCTGCTGCTGCGCGACCGCTTCGGCCTGGTCCACAAGGTCCCGTTCGGCGATCTCCCGCTGAAGGGCGATGTCCGCTCCTCGATCCGGCTCGACGCGCTGGTCGACGCCCCGGTGGGCTCGGTCGCCGCCCCGCTGACCGTGGTCGGCGCGACCGTCGCCTTCAGCGACCGCAGCGACGGCGAGGTCGCGGTGCGGAACCTGGCCGTCGCGCAGACCGCCGACGGACCGTCCACCGCCGTCCCGGTGCCGGCCGGCACCGGGTGGAACATCAAGCCCCCGGCCTCCCGCAACGCCTCGGACAACTCGCCGGTGGCCGCGCTCGCCTCCGAGGCGGCCGCCGCCGACAACCTGTTCACGGTCCGCTACCACTCCGCCCGCGGCATCGGCGATTCCGTGCGCGCCGTGCTGCTCCCGTCCGGCCCTGCCCAGCCCGCCGCCGTCAACGGTGTCGCCACCCGCGACTACCTGAAGGCCGTCGGAGCCTCGGTCGGCGACACCCTCCAGGTGCCGCTCAGCGGAGTCGTCGTCCCGGTCAAGGTGACCGGCGCGATCGAGGCCATGCCGGTGGCCGGCCGGCGGGCGCTGGTGATGGACCTCGCCTCGGCCGCCCGGATGCTGTCCGCCCAGGACCGCAACCTGCCGACCCGCACCGAGTGGTGGCTGCCCGCCACCGGGCCGGGCGACCGCGCCCCGGCCGAGGCCGCCGCCGCCCTGCGCGCCGCTCCCGGAAGCCAGGACCTCGCGCTCTACGACGAGGTCTCCGACGGGCTCCTCGGCGACCCGGTCGGCGCCGCCCCGCAGAGCGCGCTGATGGCCATCGCGATCGTCACCGCCGTGCTCGCCGCGATCGGCTTCGCCGCCGCGGTGGCCGGCTCCGCGCACGAGCGCTCCCGGGACTCCGCGCTGCTGCTCGCCCTGGGCGCCCCGCGCAAGCAGGTCACCCGCACCGTCGCCGCCGAGAACGCGGTGCTGGTCGGCCTCGGCGGGATCGTCGGCCTCGCCCTGGGCGCCCTGCTCGTCCGGCTGATCGTGCCCTTCGTGGTGCTGACCCCGGCCGCCCGCCGCCCGGTGCCCGAGGCCCTGGTCGAGCTGCCGTACGGTCAGGCGCTGCTGTTCGCGGCCGCGATCGCCGCCGTTCCGCTGCTGTCGGCCTTCCTGCTCGGGCGCCGGCGTCGAGACGTGGCTTCCCGGCTGCGCCACGTGGAGGAGATGTGACCATCAAGGCCGGCACCACCGTGCCCACCCCCGCGCCGGGGCCCGCGTCCGGGCCCGGGCGCGCCCACCGGCCCGCGCCCTGGGTCCGCACCCGGCTGCGCGCGATGCCGCTGGCCGCGCTGCTCACGGCGGCCCTCGCCTTCGTCACCGTGTTCCTGGCGGCGGCCTTCCCGCGCGTCGCGGACCGGAGCGCGGACACCGCGCTCCAGGAGTTCACCCGAAGCCTGGGCACCGGCGTCACCAACCTGGAGTTCACCGCCGAAACGGGCCGCGCGGACACCGGGGCGGACCTGGACGCCATCCAGCGGAAGCTGGGCGAGCGGATCGGACGGGACCTCCCGCTGGGTTCGTCGGCCCAGGCCTACGGCACCCGGGTCAAGACCGGGCGTCAGATGTTCAACCCGGGGTACACCCGGCTCTCCGAAAGAGCCACCCCGGCGCTCGGCCTGTACTACCTGCACGGACTCGCCGACCGGGCGACCCTGACCGCGGGCACCTGGCCGGGCCCCGCCCCGGCCGACGGCCCGCTGCCGATCGTGCTGAGCCAGCAGGCCGCCGAGGCCGTCAACATCAAGGTCGGCGACGTCATCGAGAGCGGCACCGACGGACCCGTCGCGCTGCGCAGCACCGTGGTCGGCCTCTACCGGGTCAACGATCCCCAGGACCCGTTCTGGGAGGGGCTCGGCTGTCCGGCCAGGGCCTGCCTGGGCCTCAAGGGCGATGACGCCTGGTACTGGACCAGCGGCTTCGTCGACGGCGGCAGCCTGACCGCGCTGGCCCGCTGGGGTTCGAGCGGCCAGAACTTCTGGCGGCTGCCCGTCGACCCCGACGCACTGCACGCCGACCAGCTCGACCGGACCCGCGCGACACTCGCCTCGTACATGGCCGGCCCCGGCATGACCGCACTGATCGACTCGACCCTCCGGGCCGACCTGCACGCCACCTCGCTGATGCCGGACGTCCTCGCCCGGGCCGCCGACCGCTACCAGGCCGCCGGCCCGCTGGGCGCCATCGGGCCCGCCGGGGTCGCCGGCGTCGCGGTCGTGGTGCTCTGTCTGGCCGCGGCGCTCAGCACGGACCGGCGCACCGCCGAGATCCGCTTGCTCCAGGCCCGCGGCGGCTCGCGCGGCGGAGTGCTGCTGCGACTGCTCGCCGAGGGCGCGGTGACGGTGTTGCCCGCCGCCGTGCTCGGCACGGCCATCGCGCTGGTGCTGCTGCCCACTTCGCGCTGGGGTAACTCGGTGGTGCTCGCACTCGCTGTGACCCTGTTCGCGATCCTGGCCTTCCCGGCCCGGGCCGCGCTGCTCTGGGCGCGTCCGCGGGCGGCCGGCGGCTGGCGCCGGGTGATCGGCGAGCTCGCCGTGCTGGCCGTCACCGCCGCCGCCGTGGCCGAGGTCCGCCGTCGCGGCGTCGGCCACCCGGGCAGTGCGGTGGACCCGCTGCTGGTGGCCGCCCCGCTGCTGCTCGCCGTCTCCGGCGGCCTGCTGCTGGCCCGGATCGAGCCGGTCGTGGTCGGCTGGCTGGCGGCACTGGCCGGCCGCGGCCGCGGACTGGTCGGCTTCCTCGGTCTGGTCCGGGCCGCCCGCGACAACTCGGGGCGCCGCCGGCCCTCCGCACTGCCGCTGCTCGCCCTGCTGATCGCCGTCACGGCCACCGGCTTCGGCGCCACCGTGCTCACCGCGGTGGACCAGTCCCGCACCCGTGCCGCGCGCATCACCACCGGTGGCGACGTGTCCGTCAGCGTCCCGGTCTACGCGACCCTGCCGGAGGCCTTCACCAAGGCGGCCGGCGAACTGCCCGGCGTCCGGGCCGCCACCGGCGCCTGGATCGAGGAGCGGGCCACCTTCATCGGCGGCGACCGGGGCACCACCGACGCCATCCTGGTGGTGGTCGAGCCCGACGCCTACGCGGAGATCTCCCGCACGGCCGGGGTCGGCCAGTACGACCCGGCTGTCCTGGCCGCCGCTCCGGGCGGCAAGGACAGCCCGGTGCCCGCGCTGTTCAGTCGGGATCTGGCCGAGCGACTGGCCACGGGCGCGCCGCAGGTGCGCACGCCCGGCGGCAGCCAGATGGCCACCACCGTCGCCGGGGTCGTCACCGCCACGCCCGCCCTGCCGGACCCCGGCAAGCCGTTCGTGGTGGTGCCGGCCGGCCCCGCCACGGAGCACCTGCCGGAGCTCAAGCGGGCGACCAAGGTGAACAAGTGGTTCGCGGTCGGCGACGTCGACCCGGTCCGGGTCCGCGCCCTGCTGATCGAGAGCGGCATCGGCGGCGGCGCGAATCTGGGGAAGCACGCCAAACTGGTCAACGAGGAGGCCAAGGCGGCGGGGAAGACCTCCGGTGGCCTGCCCCCCGGCTACGCGGTGCACAGCAGCCGCGACAAGATCGCCGAGCTGGCCGCCGACCCGGTGCAGCACGCGGCCGGACGGCTGTTCTGGTACTCGGGCCTCGCCGCCGCCGGGTTCGCCCTGCTGGCCGTGCTGCTGACGCTGCTGCGGGCCGCGCCGGACCGCACGGCGGTGCTCGCCCGGCTGCGCACCATGGGCCTGCGGCCCAGGCAGGGCCTGGCACTGATCGTCGCCGAGTCGCTGCCGCAGACCCTGGCGGCGGCCGTCGGCGGCGGCCTGGTCGCCCTGGCCGCGGTCGCCCTGCTCGGGGGCGCCTTCGACCTCTCGGCCCTGGTCGGAGCCACGGTCGCCGACACCCTGGCCCCGGCGGTGATGCCGGTGCTGCTGCCCACCGTCGGTCTGACCCTGGTGGTCTGCCTCGGTGTGGTGCTGGAGACGCTGGTCGCCGGCCGGCGCCAGATTGCCACCGAACTGCGCGCGGGGGAGCGGCAATGAGGCCGGGAACGGTGGCGGCCGCGAGCGCGGCCGTGCGGCCGGAGACAGCGGCGGCCGGCGGCGCGGCGGGAAGGCCGCGACCGGCGGCCGGGAGCGGTGAACGGGCCGTGACAGCGGCGCGGGTCGCCGGGACAGTGGAGAGCGGTGCGATGAAGCAGACAGTCGAGACAGGAGACGAGCGGTGATGAGCACTCCCCAGGAGCGGACGGTCGTCGAGGCCCCCAGCCTCCAGGAGCTCCAGCAGCGGGCCCTCGCCGCCGCCTCGCCCAAGGCGTACGGCGAGGGATCGGCCATCGTCTGCGACCGGCTGGTCCGGATCTTCAGCGCTGAGGGGGTCGAGGTCCAGGCGCTCCAGGGCCTGGAACTGACCATCCGCCAGGGCGACCTGGTCGCCCTGGTCGGCGCCTCGGGCAGTGGCAAGTCCACCCTGCTCACCATCCTCGCCGGGCTGGACGTGCCGACCGCCGGCACCGCCACCGTGGCCGGCTGCGACCTGCTGGAGATGTCGGTCAAGGAGCGGCTGCGCTACCGGCGCGAGGTGGTCGGCTTCATCTGGCAGCAGACCGCCCGCAACCTGCTGCCCTTTCTCACCGCCGCCGAGAACATCGCGCTGCCGATGCAGCTGCGCGGCCGCCGTTCCGGCGCCGGCGGGGCGAAGCAGCAGGCGGTCCGGGTGGCCGAGCTGATGGAGGCACTGGAGATCGGCGAGCTCGCCCACCGCAAGCCCAACGAGCTCTCCGGCGGCCAGCAGCAGCGGGTGGCGATCGCGGTGGCGATGGCCAACAACCCGCCGGTGCTGCTCGCCGACGAGCCCACCGGCGAGCTGGACTCGGAGACGGCCGGGATCATCTTCGAGTCCTTCCGCACCGTCAACCGCGAACTGGGCGCCACCGTCGTGATCGTCACCCACGACCCGATGGTCGCGGGCGAGGTCCGCCGCACGGTCGCGATCCGGGACGGGCGGACCGCCAGCGAGGTGCTGCGCCGCACCGTGACGGACGAGCACGGCGAGGAGTCGGTGAACGAGCGCGAGTACGTGATGCTGGACCGCAGCGGCCGGGTGCAGCTGCCGGTCAAGTTCCTGGAGTCGCTCGGCATGGAGCACCGGGTGGCGGTCGACCTCGCGGCCGACCACATCGAGGTCCGGCCGGACGACATCGCGGGGCACTGACCCGGGAGCGCGTTGCAGACGGGGGGCGCGCATTGATCGGAGCGCGCCCACCCGGAGCGCGTTGCTGACCGGAGCGCGCCCACCCGGAACACATCCGCCCGGAGCACGCCGGTCCCGGGAGGCGGTCGCCGCCTCCCGGGACGGTCAGCCGTCGCCGCCCATCCGCTGGAAGAGGCCGCTGCCCTCGGCCTCGGTACGGAGGTCGGGCGGCGCCTCCTCCGCGGCGCGATCGCCGCGGGAGGTGGCGGTGCAGAGGGCGAAGACGATCAGGGCACTGGCCGCCCCGGCGAGGATGCCCAGCGCGGTCAGGACGCGTAGCCAGGTCAAGGTAGTGCCTCCTGGGGGACGGTGCGGCCCGCACTGACCTGCACGACGCCGCCGGGGATGTATCGGCAGGCCGGGCCGTACGGTCGAGTGCCCACGGACGGTTCTTCCCGCCGGATGGTGCACAAGAGGTCGCCCACGTGGGCGCTCGAAGCATTTTCAGGGCGCGTTACACCCCGTTGCGCGCCCCCACGGTGGCGGCCGCCCGTCCGGTCCCGCCGCTTATCTGGGCCCGCAGGGCGACGAGGTCCGGCTTCCCGAGCCCGTTCAGCGGGATCGCGGGCAGCAGCAGGAGTGTGTCGGGGGCGCATCGGCCGAGGCCGCGCGCCCGGCACCACCGGTGCAGCTGCTCGGCCGTCAGCCGCGAGCCGGGGGCGAGTGCGACGGCGGCGTGCACCCGCTCCAGGCGGTCCGGGTCGGTGGTCGTGAACATCACCGCCTCCCGGACCTCCGGGTGGGTGCGCAGCGGCTCCTCGATCTCGCGGGGGAACACATTGTGCCCCTCGATGATCGCCATCGGGCTCCGCCGCCCGGCCACCGTCAGATAGCCGGCCGCGTCCAGGCTGCCCAGGTCGCCGGTGTGCAGCCAGCCGTCCCTGAACACCCGCTCGGTCAGCTCCGGGTCGCGCCAGTAGCCCGCCATGGCGGTCGGCGTGCGGACGCAGATCTCCCCGGTCCGGTCCGGCGGCAGCTCGGCGCCGTCCTCGTCCAGGATGCGCAGCCCGGTGTCCGGGTACGGCCGGCCGGCGGTGGTCAGCAGCCGCGGTGCCAGGTGCTCGTCCGGGCCCAGCCGGGCGACCGGCCCGCACTCCGTCAGGCTGTAGGTCTGGTGCAGCACCCGGCCCAGTCGCCGGGTCGCCTCGGCGAGGCGCCGCGGCGAGGCCGCGCAGCCGGTGTAGCCGACCCGGCGCAGGCTGCCGGTGTCGGTGGTGGGCAGCAGCGGGTGGTCCAGCAGCCGGTACAACAGGTGCGGCGGCAGGTACATCCGGGACACCCGGTGCCGCTCGACCGCCGCCAGCACGGCCCCGGCGTCGAAGCCGTCCTGCATCACCACCGTGCCGCCCGCGGCCAGCGCCAGATCCGCCGTGGTGCCGCCGCCGTGGCAGAGGGGGGTGCACAGCAGGAAGACCGACCCGGACAGCAGCCGTGGGCGCGGCGGACGGGTGAAGCGGCGCAGTACCCCCTTCGGACGCCCGGTGGTGCCGCCGGTGAACCGCACCGCCATCACGTCCTCGGGCCGGTAACGGGGTTCGAGCGGGGTGGGGGAGCAGGCCGCGGCGAGGTCCAGCAGGTCCGTACCGAGTCCGAGCGGTGCCGGGCCCAGGGAGAGCAGAGCGGCCGAGGGCACGGCCCGGGCGATCCCTTCGGCCGCCGCCGCGCACCGGACCGGGTCGAAGACCAGCGCGGAGGTCCCGGCGAACTCCGCCAGCGCCACCTGCTCCGCGACCGGCCCGTCCGGGAACGGCATCGCGACCCGGCAGCCCAGCAGGTTCGCGGCCAGCCGCACCAGCAGCGCCTCCGGCCGGTTCCCGGCCAGCACCGTCACCCCATCCCCGCGCCCGAGCCCGGCCCGCTCCAGCGCCCGGGCGGCGCGGTGGACCAGGTCCAGGCACCGCTGCGCGCTCCACGCCCCGTCCCCGGACCGGATCGCCACCCGGCCGGGATCGCGCGCCAGCCCGTCCAGCACCAGCGCGGTGTACGTCGGAGCCGCCTCCGCCATGGCCCGCCCTCCTGTCTGACGGCGTGTCAGCCTAGTGGATGTCCGGCCCCACGGATGCACTGCGGTCGACCGGGGCCCCACGGGCACCGGCGCGCGGGCGGGGGTGGGCCGTCGCCCCGGTGTCAGCCCAGCAGCCGCGACCAGGCACCGGCGCGCGGGCGGGGGCGGGCCGTGGCCGGGGGCGGGGTTGTTGTTAGGGTTCCCGGTCGGACGTGAACGGGGGCTCGGGCTGGTGGGCGGCAGGGTGGACGCGGTCGTAGCGCCGTACGGAGTGGTCGATCTGCGGGGCGAGGCCGGGGCGGGCTTCGTCACCGCCTACCCGGCCGACGCCGTCGTGGTGGTGTCCGGGCTGCCCGGGGCCGGGAAGAGCACGCTGCTGCGCCGCTGGTCCGGGGAGGCGGTCCGGGCGGTGGACCCGCGGACGGTGCACGAGGCCTGCGAGGCGGTGATGCCCGCCGCCCTGCCGTACGCGGTGTACCGGCCGTGGGCCCGGCTGGAGCACTTCCGGCTGCTGCGCTCCTCGGTGCGCGGCGGGGGTCCGCTGCTGGTGCACGACTGCGGCAGCCGGGCCTGGATGCGGCGCTGGCTCGCCCGGGAGGCGGGCCGGCAGGGCCGCGAACTGCACCTGGTGCTCCTGGACGTCGGCGCCGCCACCGCGCTGGACGGTCAGCGGGCCCGCGGCCGGCGTGCCTCCGCCAGGGTCTTCGCCCGCCATCGCCGCGGCCTGGAGGGGCTGTTGGCCGCCTTCACCCGGCACGTGCGCTCCGACGGCCCGATGCCGACGCCGGAGGCCTCGTCCGTGCTGCTGCTGGACGCCGTCTCCCGCGCCCGCGCCGAGACGGTGCGCTTCGGGGCGGCCTGACCGTCGGCCGCGGGTGGGCCCGGCCGGCCGGGTTCCGCAGGCAGGGCCGCCCGGCCACCGGCCGCGAGCGGGCCCGCGACGGGCGAGAATCGGCCTACCCGGGGACCATGATCGCCGGATCGGCCCGCGGCCGCCCCCGGCACTGCCAGACTGAGGCCGGCAGAGTCCGTCACGGAGAGAGGTCACACCCCGCATGTCCAGCAGCGCCGTCGTCGAGAATCCGTGGTTCCGCAGGTTCAACCCGTCCGACTCCGCTCCCGCCCGGATCGTGATCTTCCCGCACGCCGGCGGCTCGGCCAGCTACTACCTGGAGTACGCCAACGCGCTGGCGCCGCACGCCGATGTGCTCGCCGTCCAGTACCCCGGCCGGCAGAACCGCATCGGCGAGCCGACGATCGGCTCGGTGACCGGGCTCGCCGAGGAGCTCGCCCGGGAACTGCGGGAGTGGGCGGACCGGCCGCTGACCTTCTTCGGGCACAGCATGGGCTCGGCCGTCGCCTTCGAGACGGTCCGGTGCTTCGAGCGCGACGGCGTGAAGGGGCCCGACCGGCTGTTCGTCTCGGCCGGCCGCGCGCCCTCGCTGCCCCGCACGACCAGGATCCACCAGCTGCCGGACGACGAACTGCTCGCCGAGATCTCCGCGCTCGGCGGCACGGACGAGCGGGTCCTCGCCCTCTCCGCCCTGCGCGAGCTGATCCTGCCGAGCCTGCGGGCCGACTACACGGCCGTCGAGACCTACCGCAGCGCCCCGGACGCGACCGTGTCGCTGCCGATCACCGCCCTGGCGGGGGAGTCCGACGTGCACGCCACCGTCGACCAGGTCGGCCAGTGGGAGCGGCACACCACTGGCGCCTTCGACCTGCGGGTCTTCCGGGGCGGGCACTTCTACCTGGCCGACCGGACCGCGGACGTGGTGGAGGTGATCACCGCGCACCTGCGCGGCTGAGCCGGCCCGGGTGGGCACCCGGAGCGGCGGCCCACCCGCGGCGGCCCCGCGAAGGTCCTGCGGCGCCCTGCTACCGCCCGGCGGCGCCGCGAACGGGCGCCGCGAACCGGACACCGGCCGGCCCTAGAACCGACGTGCCCGAACCGGTGACCGGAGCGCTCCCGCTCGACTACTGTGCCTGGTTGACGGCCCATCAGCAGATCATCGGGAGGCAGCCGTGCGCCGGATCGCCGTTGTCGGAGCGGGCCAGGCCGGCCTCCAGCTCGCGCTCGGGCTGGTGGCGGACGGGTACCGGGTGACGCTGGTCGCCGAGCGCACCCCGGAGCAGCTGCGCGCCGGCCGGGTGCTGTCCACCCAGGCGATGTTCGGCCCCGCGCTGCGGATCGAGGCGGCCGCCGGGCTGGACCTCTGGGCGGATCGGGCGCCGTCCGTCTCCTCGGTGGAGGCGGTGCTGGCGGCGCCCCCGGGCGTGCGCGCGCTGGAGTACACCATGACGCTGGACGAGCCCGCCCAGTCGGTGGACCAGCGGCTCAAGCTGGCCGGCTGGCTGGAGCTGCTGGCCGAGCGCGGCGGCGAGATCGAGTACCGCACGCTGGACCGCGCCGGACTGCACGAGCTGGCCCGACGGCACGAGCTGACCGTGGTCGCCGCCGGGCGCGGCGCCCTGTCCGGGATCTTCGAGCGCGACGCCGTCCGCTCGCCCTTCGACCGGCCGCAGCGGGCCCTGTCCTGCCTGTACGCGCACGGCGTCGGCTCGCCGGACCCGGCCGCCGGCCCGAGGGCCCGGATGAACGCCCTGCCCGGCCTCGGCGAGCTGTACCTGCAACCGGCGCTCACCCTCTCCGGCCCCTGCGACATCCTGCTCTGGGAGGCGATCCCCGGCGGCCCGCTCGACGCGTTCGGCGACGCCCCGCCGCCGGACGTCCAACTGGCCCGGATCCGCGAGCTGTTGGGCGAGTTCCTGCCCTGGGAGGCCGAGCTCTGGACGCAGGCCGAGCCGACCGACGCCGGGGCCGGGCTGTTCGGCGCCGTCACCCCGGTGGTCCGGCGTCCGGTGGCCGAACTCGGTTCGGGCGTGGAGGCCGTCCACGTGCTGGGCCTCGGCGACGCGGTGGTGGTGACCGACCCGATCACCGGCCAGGGCGCCAACAACGCCGCCCGGGCGGCCGAGGCCTGCCGCCGGGCGGTCGTCGAGCACGGCGACGCCCCGTACACGGCCGACTGGATGTGCCGCAGCGCGGAACGGTTCTGGCAGCAGCAGTCCCGCCACAGCGTGGAGTTCACGGCCGCGATGCTGACCGTCCCGGAGCACCTCCAGGCCGTGTTCGCGGCCGCCGCCGAGCACCCGGAGGTCGGCCGCCGGCTCGCCAACACCTACGCCGAGCCGAGCGACCACGCCGCCTGGCTGGCCACCCCCGAGCTCACCGCCGCCTACCTGGCCTCGGTCGGGTCGTAACCGAGGTCGGGTCGCAGCCGAGGTCGGGTCGCAGCCGCGCTCGGGCGCGGCGACCCGCACTTGCCGCCGGGCGGTCCGCGGGACGACGCTGGAGGGGAACGGCAACGAGCGCGGGAGGCGTCGCCCGTGGACGGACACGAGCCCGCGGGCCGGGCCGCCGTCGGCCACCGGAGCGTGCCGCACACGGCCGACCTGCAGGTCGAGGCCTGGGCACCGACGGCCGAGGGCTGCATCGGCGAACTGGTGCGCGCCGTCGTCGCCGGCTTCGCCGACCTCGGCGGCGCCCGGATCGTCGGCGAGCGGGACTGCACCGTCCTCGCGGTGAGCGACCCGGACCTGCTCGCGGGCGTCCTGGAGGAGGTCGTCTACCGGATGGACGCCGACGGCGAACTGCCGGTGGCGGTGGCGATCGGGCCCATCGAGGGCCTGGACGGCGCCCGCCGGGTGACGGTCCGCTTCCGGATGGCCGACGCCGCCACGGCCACCCTGGTCGGCGCCGTACCGAAGGCCGTCGCACTGCACGACCTGGACCTGAGCGCCGGACCGGACGGCTGGACCTGCCGGGTCACCGTGGACGTCTGAGCCCGGCCCCGAGCGAAGCGGACCGGACCTGCGGGAGCGGGGTGAGCGAGGTGGAGATCGCACTGGTCGAGGCGGGCCGGAACCGCTGGCGGATCGAGCCGCGCCCGCCGATGCGGGTGCCCGGTGTGGTGTTCGCGACCGCTGCGCTGCTGCCGCAGGCCGCCGGGGACAAGGCCCTGGAGCAGGTGGCGAACGTCGCGACGCTGCCCGGGATCGTCCGCGCCTCCTACGCGATGCCCGACGTGCACTGGGGCTACGGCTTCCCGATCGGCGGGGTCGCCGCCACCGACGTCGAACGGGGCGGGGTGGTCTCGCCCGGCGGGGTGGGCTTCGACATCTCCTGCGGGGTCCGGCTGCTGGCGGCCGGCATCGGCCGGGACGAACTCGACCGCGAACGGCTCGACCGCCTGATGGACCTGCTGGACCGCACCGTCCCGCGCGGCCTGGGCCGGGGCGGCCTGTGGCGGCTGTCCGGGGCGGAGGAACTGGACGAACTCCTGCTCGGCGGCGCCCGCTACGCCGTCGAGCGCGGCCACGGCGTGCCCCGCGACCTGGAACGCTGCGAGGACCGCGGCGTGCTGGCCGGCGCGGCCCCCGGCGAGGTGAGCACCCGGGCGGTCGAGCGCGGGCTGCAGCAGGTCGGCAGCCTCGGTTCGGCCAACCACTTCCTGGAGGTGCAGGCCGTCGACCGGGTGCACGACCCGGGGACCGCCGCCGCCTTCGGACTGCGGCCCGGCCAGGTCTGCGTCATGATCCACTGCGGTTCGCGCGGCCTCGGCCACCAGATCTGCACCGACCACGTCCGCGTCATGGACCGAGAACTGCACCGCTACCGGATCGAGGTCCCCGACCGCCAGCTCGCCTGCACCCCGGTCGACTCCCCGCGCGGCCGGGCCTACCTGGGGGCCATGACCGCCGCCGCCAACTACGGCCGGGCCAACCGGCAGCTGCTCTCGGAGTCGGCCCGCCGCGCCTTCGCCACCGTGCTCGGGGTCGGACTGGAACTGGTCTACGACGTCTCGCACAACCTCGCCAAGCTGGAGACCCACGAGGTGGACGGCGAGCTCCGGACGCTGTGCGTGCACCGCAAGGGCGCCACCCGGGCCCTGCCGCCCGGCGACCCCGACCTGCCCGCCGACCTGATGGAGGCCGGGCAGCCCGTGCTGGTGCCCGGCACCATGGGCACCGCCTCGTACGTCATGGTCGGCCTGCCCGGCAACGAGGCCTTCCGCTCGGCCTGCCACGGCGCCGGGCGGGTGCTGAGCCGCCACCAGGCGCTGCGCACCGTGCGCGGCGAGCAACTGAAGAGCGAGCTGGAGGCACGGGGCATCGCGGTGCGGCCGGCCTCCTGGCGGGCACTGGCCGAGGAGACGCCCGAGGCGTACAAGGACGTCGACGCGGTGGCCGCCGTCACGGAGGCCGCCGGACTCGCCCGCCAGGTCGCCCGGCTGGTGCCGTTGGGCGTGTGCAAGGGGTGAGCCCGGGGGAGCGAGGGGTGAGTTCGCCGCACCGGTCCGGGCGCGTCCCTCGACTCGTCCGGCCGGGCGCGCTTTGATGTCGGACGCATCCGTCACCGTCACCGGAGCGCGCCCGTCCCGGGAGCGCGTCCGTCACAGGAGGTGGTCATGCCGGGGAACCCGGAGCCAGCCGTCGACCGCCGGGGCGCCGGCGACGGCCCGGTGATCGAACTGCGCTCGCTCACCAAGCGCTACGGCGGCACGGTCGGCATCGAACGGCTGGACGTGTCGGTCGAAGCCGGCGAGGTGTTCGGCCTGCTCGGCCCCAACGGCGCCGGGAAGACCACCACGCTGCGCTGCCTGGTCGGCCTGCTCAGCCCCAGCGACGGGCAGGTGCGGGTGCTCGGCCTGGACCCGGTGGCCGACCACGGCCGGCTCGCCCCCTCGATCGGCTACCTGCCCGGCGAACTGCGGCTCTACCCAGAGCTCACCGGACAGCAGACCCTCGACCTGCTCGCCGCCCTCCAGGGCGCGCCGGTACCGCGCCAGCAGGAGCTGTGCGATCGCCTCAAGCTCTCCCGCGCCGACCTGGCCCGGCCGGTGGGGCAGTACTCGCGCGGCATGAAGCAGAAGCTCGGGCTCGTCCAGTCGCTCCAGCACCGGCCGCCGGTGGTGGTGCTGGACGAACCGAGCGAGGGACTCGACCCGCTGGTCCAGGAGACCTTCTACGAACTGCTCGCCGAGGAGACCGCCGCCGGGCGGACCGTCCTGCTCTCCAGCCACGTGCTGCCCGAGGTGCAGCGGACCTGCGGCCGGGTCGCCATCGTCCGCCACGGCCGGCTGGTCACCGTCCGCTCGGTGGCCGAACTGCGCCAGGCCCGGGCCCGCCGGGTCCGGCTGCTCCTCGACGACGGGCGCGGCGCCAGGCCGCTCGGCACCGCGGAGCGCTGGTCCCCGCGCTGGGACGGCCCCCGGGTCGAGCTGCTGGTGCCACCGGACGAGGTGGTCGCCGCGGTGTGCGACCTGCTCGCCGAACAGCCGGTGGCCGACCTGACGGTGGAGGAGGCGGGCCTGGACGAGGCCTTCCTCGACCTCTACCGGTCCGTCGGGGCCGAGGAGCACGCGAACGGCGGCAGCCCGCCGGAACCGGAGGAGCGGCCGTGAACCCGGGCACCGTCAACCGCCGCCTCCCGCTGGTCTGGCTCGCCCTGCACCGGCGCCGCCGGATGCTGCTCTCCCTGCTGTTCGGCATGGTCGTCTTCGAGACCCTGATCGTGGTGATCGCCGGGACCGTCCCGACCGGTGACCTGTTCGGTGAACGCCGCACCCCGCCCGGCGCGTTCAAGGCCTTCAGCGGCTCCAACGGCGACGTCTCCATCGCCAGCTACCCCGGTCTGCTCGGCGCCGGACTCACCCACCCGTTCTGGATCGCCCTCCAGCTGACCGTGATCGGCTCGCTCGGCGCCGCCGCGGTCGCGGCCGACGTCGAGTCCGGGACCATCGAGCTGCTGATGACCCGCCCGGTCTCCCGCCGCAGGCTGCTCGCCGAACGGGCCGGCGCCCTGATCGCCGCCACGGTGCTGCTCAACGCCGCCGCCACGCTGACCCTCGCGCTCGGGGTGGCGGCCTCCGCCCCCCTGCGTGCCGCCGTCCCGCTGAGCGCGGTGTTCACCGCCGGACTGCTCGGCTGCGCCCTCGCGTTCTGCCTGACCGGGCCGGTGCTGGCGGTCTCCGCGATCAGTCGGCGGCGGGCCCACGTGATCGGCGCGGCCGTCGCGTTCGGCGCGGTCGGCTTCGCGCTCAACTTCGTCGCGCTGGCCTGGTCCCCGGCCAGGCCGCTGCGCTACCTCAGCCCGTTCCACTACTACGCGCCGGGCGACGTGCTCGGCCACGGCGGAGTGCCGTGGGCGGCCTTCGGCGTCCTGCTCGGGGTGGGGCTGCTCGGGCTGGCGGCGGCCTTCCGGCTGCTGGAACGCCGGGACCTGGCGGCCTGAGGCGGGCCGCCCGGTCGGCCTCGGGCGCGGGTCGTCCATCCGCGCAAGGTGGCGTGAACCGCCGATCCGAATGCGGCCTCGGCCGTGGTGGCGTCGAGGGCCCCGGCCAGTTCGAGAGTCACCGGCCCGTGCAGGGTGGCCCAGATCGACAGGGCGATCGACGTTGCCTCGCCGACGAGGACGGACGCCTCCAACGCGCGATCGACCGCCGCGAGGAGCGGACGGATCGGGTCATCGGCACCGGCGTCCCTCGACGGGTCGAAGGACCGCACACCACCGAACAGCACCGTGTACCACCCGACCCGCGACGAGATCCCTGCCTTCCTGCGCGACCACGGATGAAGACATTGCGGCCCCGGGCGACACCCGGTGGCCGCCTCCACCGCCGGTCCTCGCGTCGAAGCGGGCGTCAGCGGGGCTGAGGACGGCGGTCGGCCCGCAGACGCCCCGCCCCGTCCGAGCCCGCGTCCTGGAGCGTGTCGTCCGTGCTCATGACCTGGGGTACCGCGACCAGGAGCTCGTAGAGGAAGTCGTGGAAGCCTTCCGCAGTCGGCGCCGTGTGGTTCAGCGGGTACACCCCGAACTGCAGGTAGTGCACGGTCTTGCGCATCATCTGGGCCGGTGAGCAGACGGAGACGAGCGTGCCGAAGTCCCCGTCCTTGAAGTACGAGGAGGCGACGAAGCATTCGTCCGCCGAACCGTAGACGCCGGCGTCGCCCTTGTACCGCTCGTTGAGGTCATCGCCGTGGACGGCCGAGGACGGGATGCCGAGCTTTCCCAGGAAGTCCCCGCCCGCCCGGCTGAGGCTGCTCTCGTCCTCGACCCCGAGGTGCCGGTGGCGGCTGCCGGGCACGTAGATCTCCACCGGTCGACCCGTGTCCGCGTACTCCTGGAAGAGCTCGTGGCCGCGGCGCAGCCGGGCCGCGAACTCCTCGCCGGGCACGGCCCGGTCGACCAGCGGGTGCTGGGCCGCGACCTCGATCAGCACGCCCGGCAGGTGCTGCCGTTCCCGCATGAAGGCCTGGGCCGCGGAGAGCCGGTCGCGCCACCGGTTCGCCGCGGCGGGGGAGAGGGCCACCGTGTCCCACAGGTCCATCGCAGTCCGCCTCACGAGATCGTCCTCACTTCGCCGCGCTCCCCGACGATGGCCCAGGTCCGATCGAAGTGCTTCCAGCAGGCGTCGATCAGACCGAAGTCCTGGGTCCCGCGGAGTTCCAGGGACGGGGTCTCCGGGGCCCTCGCCGGTGGCAGGGTCAGGGTGACCCATCCCCAGTCCCGGTCGCAGAGAATCATCGTGGACCGCAAGTGGGTGGTGAAGAAGCCGATTTCGACCGATCCGGCGGTCGTGCTGCGTGCCCCGGCCTCGCGGACGATCGCCCGCAGCCGTGCCTCGACCTCACGCACCTCGGCCGTGATCGGCGAGCGCTGGTCCCACAGCGACTCGGACTCGTCGACGTCGGCGAGGAACTGCCCGTCGGGGAGCGGTACCAGGACGCGGATCCGCGCGCCGGCGGCGAGCGCCTTCGTCAGGTAGGGCGTCTGGATCTCGATCAGCCGCTTGCCGCTGGTGGACATGATCCCGATCGACGAGGCCTTCCCGAGGTTCTCGCTCAGGGCGTTGCCGGCCTGCCCGTCCACGCTGATCCGGACCACCCCGATCTGCGTTCCAGGGGCCACCAGGTTCTGCCACTCGGCGGAGAAGGTGTGAGCGATCGAGTTGCCCTTGACCCAGCCGGGCTGGGGATTGTGCCGGACCGCCAGCCGCAGCGACCGGGTGACGTCGGTCCTCAGGTCCGCGGTCGTGCGCCAGGGCTTCCAGAGGCGTTCGGTCCGTACCTTCTCGCGGAAGGCCGCGAGCCGCTCCGTGTCCTCCGGTGTCGGCTGCCAGCTGTCGGTGTGCAGCTCGACGGGGTTTGCGTGGACGAAGACCAGGATCGGTTTCCCCAGGGAGCGGGCGTGGTCGTACTCCCGCTCCGTGAAACCGACTTCGCCTCCGGTGAGGTCGCCGTAGCGCGCCCCGAGGATGAGGACGAGGTAGTCGCAGTCGTTGATCACCCGCTCGACGACCTCCCAGGCGCCCTCCGAGCGGGCGTCGAAGAGCTCCATGCCGGAGGGGATGTACCCCTCCTTGACGAGTTCGTCGATGACGGCTTCGCGGTGACGCTTGAGGTCAAGGCTGGTCGAGCTCACGAACACCTGGTAGCGGCGCTCGTCCTGGCCGATCGTCGCCGGGGGTGCCGTGCCGGTCGGCCCCGGTGTGCCGGCGTGCGGGTCGGGCTCCGCTGTCCCGTAGTAGTTGAAGTTGTTCGTCACCGAGCTGCGCGGTCCGATGGCATTGCCGGCCACATCGGCGCCGGCCCCGACCCCGCCGCCGCGGACCTCCACGTGCTCTGCCGGCCGCTCGGGTTCGGACGGATCCTGCTTCCCGCGCCGCCGGAAGCGAGACCCCGGCATCAGCCGGCCACCTCGCCGCCCTGGCCCAGCGCGTTGCCGGCGACGTCGCCCCCGGCGGCCACCGAGCCCTCGCCCTGGGCGAGGACGGCCCTGGTCGGACCGGCCACGGAGCGCGGGGCCCGGGGCGCTCCGCTGACCCTGCTGTCGGCGCCGATCGCGTTGCCGGTCACGCTTCCTCCGGCGGCGACCGCGCCGCGCCCGTCGGCCCGGACGGCTCCGCCTGCGGCCTGCCCGTCCCGTCGCAGCGCGTACACCGAGGCGACGAGCCCGGCGAGCCCGACGACCGCTCCGACGACGGCACTCGCGAGCTCGGCCCCGGCGGCGTCCCCGAGTGCCGCCCACAGTGCGAGCGCGATTGCAACGCCAGTACTGGCCAAGGCCGTTGACCAAAAGAGCAGACGCATTTTCGATGCCCCCTCACACCGACAAACCGGTAGGACCTTGGTACCCGGCCAATGGTCGCACCACGCGCCGGTCGCCCGGCCGGTCTCCCGTCCGGGGCCCCGGCGGTGCAGGGCGCACCGCCCGTCCTGGGCGCTGCCGCCGCTCGACATCGCGGGACCACGGGACGGCACGTGACTCACGAGTCCTCGGCTGCCCCGTTCCGGGCGGCCGGCGCGGCGGCGAAGGGTCCGTCCAGGGCGGCCCACTGCAGGAGCAGGATGGTTTTTCCGTCGGTGATGCGTCCGTCGCGGACCATGGCGAGGGCGTCGGCGAAGGGCAGTTCGAGCACCTCGATGTCCTCGCCGTCCTCCTCCAGTCCGCCACCGGCTCCGGTGCGGTCGGCCGGGGTGTAGGGGGCGGCGTAGAAGTGCAGGCGCTCGGTGACGGAGCCGGGGCTCATGTAGGCGTCGAGGACGTGGGTGAGCGGGCCGAGCGTGACGCCGAGTTCCTCGGCGCTCTCGCGCCGGACGGCGGCGAGCGGGTCGTCGCCGTCGAGCAGCCCGGCGGCGGCCTCGACGAGCATGCCGTCCGGGTGGTCGTTGACGTAGGCCGGGTAGCGGAACTGGCGGGTGAGCAGCACCCGGCCGCGCTCGGTGTCGTACGGCAGGACGACCGCGCCGTTTCCGCGGTCGTAGGTCTCGCGCTGCTGGGTGACCCAGCGTCCGTCGCGGCGCCGGTGGTCGAAGGTGGTGCGGCGCAGGACGTGCCAGCCCTGTGAGGTGAGCTCCACGTCGCGCACCACGACGTCGGGGTTGCGGGTCAGGTCGCGTCCGGCGCGGTCGAGGCCGGTGCGGCCGCGGTGGTCCGGGATGTCGGTCCCGGGGCGGGGGGTCACGCCGCCCCCTGCGGGACGAGCATGGGCTTCTCGGTCATGGCGCGCTACGATACACGCAGAAACGTGCAAGAACAGGAGAGAGTGCGGATGCTGGCTGCCGAGAGACGTGACCACCTGCTGGGCCTGCTCGCCCGCGAGGGCAAGATCGTGGCCAAGGACGTCGCCGCGGACCTCGGCATCTCCGAGGACAGCGTGCGCCGCGACCTGCGCGACCTGGCCGCCGAGGGACTCTGCCAGCGCGTCTACGGCGGGGCCCTGCCCGTCTCCCCGGCCGTCGCGGACTACGCGGCCCGGCAATCGGTCACGCCGGACGGCAAACGGCTGGTCGCCGCGGTCGCCGCCGCGCTCGTCCGGCCGGGCGGCGCCCTGATCCTGGACGGCGGCACCACCGCGCTCGCCGTCGCCCACGCCCTCCCGCCGGGCCTGGCCTGCACCGTGATCACCCACAGCCCGACGATCGCGGCCGCGCTGCTCGACCACCCCCGGGCCGAGGTCTTCCTGCTCGGCGGCCGCCTCTTCAAGCACTCGGCGGTCACCTGCGGCGCCGCCGCCGTCGAGGCCGCCCAGAACGTCTCGGCCGACCTGTGCCTGCTCGGCGTCACCGGCGTGCACCCCGAAGCCGGACTGACCACCGGCGACGCGGACGAGGCCGCGATGAAACGCGCCCTGGCCGCACGGGCCGCGGACACCTACGTCCTCGCCTCGTCCGAGAAGATCGGCACCGCCTCCCGGTTCCGTGTCCTGCCCTGGGAGGACATCAGCGGACTGATCACCGACGCCGATCCCGGCCACCCGGTCCTCGGTCGACTCGCGGCGCGCGGCGTGGAGATCCTGGCGGCCGGCTGACAGCTACGGCGCGAACACCGGATCGCATGCTCGGCCGAGGGCCGGAGGAGTCCGCAGGGGCGGGCACGTTCGTTCGCGTTCGTTCACGTTCGTTCGCGTTCGTCAACGCAGCGCGAGGACCTGGCCGGGCAGGAGCAGGTCGGGGTCGTCACCGATGACCTCGCGGTTCAGCTCGTGGAGGGCCGGCCAGTCGTCCGGGATGCCGAGGGTCTGGGCAATACCGCTGAGGGTGTCGCCGGGGCGCACGGTCCAGGTGTCCGAATCGTCGCCGTTCACGTCGTCCGAGGAAGCGTCGTCGGCGCGGAGCAGGGGCGCGGCGGAGTGGGGCCGTGCCTGCGTCGGGCGGTGGTCACGGGCGGCGTGCTCGACGGTGTGGTCGCCGCCGTGGGCGGCACGCCTTCCGCAGGCCGGCCACGGGGCCAGGCCGCGGCGTGCCGCGAGGTTCTCGGCCACGGCGATCTGCTGCTCGCGGGTGGCCTGGTCGGCGCGGGGCGCGTAGCCGAGGCCTCCGTTGGAGCGCCAGGTCCCCGCGTCGAACTGCAGTCCGCCGTAGTAGCCGTTCCCGGTGGCGGCGTTCCAGCGCCCTCCGCTCTCGCACCGGGCGAGGGCGTCCCAGTCCACGCCCGTCCGGACTCCCGTGGCCGCGCCCGCGGCGGACGACGCCGTGGCGCTGCCGACAACTCCGGCGAGAGCGAGCAGGGGAAGCAGGAGGGCGAGGGCCAGGCGACGGACCACGGACAGCGGTGACATGAAAGCTCCGCACCTTCGGGAACAGGGATCGGGCATCGGAATGCCCTCTCCACCCATGCACAAGGCGGGGCGCCGACAGTTGCCGACAGGACGGCATCTCGTCCGGGCGGCGGTTCGACACCACCCGAACGCCACCCCGGCCGCGGCGCGGAGCCGTGCCGCGGGTCGCGGTCCTCGCGCTCACGGTGCCGCCGGTCCGATGCTCCGACCGCGCACTTCCACCGGGTGGGCAGTCACATCGCCCGTACCGGTCGGGAGGTGGCCGAACGTCAGGGTTCGGGGAGCCGGGCGACCACCCG
This sequence comes from Kitasatospora sp. NPDC127067, assembly GCF_042724755.1. Lineage (NCBI taxonomy): Bacteria > Bacillati > Actinomycetota > Actinomycetes > Kitasatosporales > Streptomycetaceae > Kitasatospora > Kitasatospora sp. NPDC127067. Next base: position 40,790 of record NZ_JBHXEM010000077.1, read on the forward strand.
GGCCGCCATCAACGGGCCCGGTGCGAGGCGGCGGTCGCGGGCCGGTTCTTCCGGTCGGCGTGTGCGGGGGTGGTGGAAACGGCGCGAGGGCCTGTGCTCGCGCGTATCGCGCGGGCGCAGGCCCTCGTGGGTCACTCCGGTGGTCCCTGTCCGGCCCCC
>NZ_JBHXEM010000078.1:0-40700 GCF_042724755.1 Kitasatospora sp. NPDC127067
ATCATCCTCATCCTCTTCGTCGGCATCGCCATCGAACTCCTCGTCTTCACCCCCGTCGAACGCCGCGTCCTGCGCAACCGCGGCCTCCTGACCACCACCAGGTGAGGCAGCACCGAGGTCCTCGACCGGGCGGACTGGCCACCGTCCTCCAACCGCTCGACCAAGGGTCCTCCCTCGGCAATCGCCGAGCGGGCCCGGCGGAGATTCCGCCGGGCCCGCTCTTTCGTTTCCTCGTCAGTTCTCCACGGCGCCCTCAGAGTTCGTCGAGCGGCTCGTCGAGGACGCCCTGGCGGGCGATGATGTAGCCGAGGTGGCCGCGGCTGCGGCTGCCGAGGAGTTCGCTGGCCTTCTGGATGTGGCTGGAGACCGTCCGAGTGCTCATGCCGAGGCGGGAGGCGATGGCCTCGTCGGTGTAGCCGTTGACCATCAGGCGCAGGACGTTCTGCCGGGTGCGGGCGGTCAGCAGCCGGGGGCGGTGGTGGCCCTGCTGATAGGTGACGGGTTCGGCGCGCTCCCACATCAGCTCGAAGATCTTGAGCAGGTACTCGACCAGCGGCGGGAGCTGGATGAGCATCGCCGCGGCGGCGCGGTCGGCGCCGGCCGGGATGAAGGCGGTGGAGCGGTCGCAGATGATCACCCGGTCGAAGACCTCGTTCAGGGTGCGCACTTGGGCGCCCTGGGCGGTGACCTGCTCGATGTAGGCCAGCGTCGGGCCGTGCGAGCGCACGGTGTGCTGGTAGAGGGTGCGCTGGCGCACGCCGCGGCCGGCCAGGGCGAGGTCGCGCGGGAGCGCGTCGGCCAGTTGCTCGGTGGCGCGGCCGCCGCCCGGCTGGGCGGTGAGCAGTTCCTCGGAGCAGCCGGCGACGGCCTTCTCCAGCGCGGGGCTGATCTCGTCGCCCGCCAGCAGGCGAATCGGCAACTTGGCCCGCCGCATGACGTCCTTGTAGGCGTGCTCGGCGGCGTGGAAGGAGGTGTGCAGCTCGGCGAGCCGTTCCTGGTGGGCCAGTACGGCGAGTTCGAGCGGCCGGGTCAGCCCGGTGACGGCGATGTCGGGAGGGACGGGGGCCAGCCGCTGGCCGGAGCCGGGCAGCGGGCGCAGCAGACCCATCGCGAGCAGGCACTCGGGGGCCTCGCCGGTGGCCTCGCCCTCGACCAGTGCCGTGCGGTAGAACTCGATGCCCCGGTCGCAGAGCTGGGGTGTTCCCCTTTCCATGCTCTTGTCCTGGGTTGGGCACATCTGGGCATCCTTCCGGCTTCGGCATTGCGGTTTCACGAATGCCCGAACCGGCTTCCACCAGGCATCAGAACCGGCAAGATGAGAAGTGACTGCCGTTCGGAAGCCGCCCCCCGGGCTCCGACAGCCGTGAGTGTACGCCCAAAGGGCGCGGAAATCATCGGCTGACGGTAGTCGGGCGTGCACGCAAGCGGGGGAGCCGCCGGGCACGAGGACGACCGCACCCGGCAGCGGTGACCGGGGGATTGCCGGCCCATCGCCCCTGACGTCCCGTCGGGGCGTTCGGAGCGGGCGGTCGGTGAATGGAACGGCCTACAGACGGAAGGCACCCCCAGTTGCGAGCTGATTCCGATCCGGCGACACCGCCCGCCGCCCTCGCCGGCCTGGTGGACCAGCGCCTGGTGCGACAGTTGGCGGAGGCCGCCGCCGCTCAGGTCGGCTCCGGCGCCGTCCGGCTGCTGGGCGACGGCGGGATCCTCCAGGCCTTCGCCAAGCAGTTGATCGAGGGCGCCCTGGAGCTCGAACTCCAGGAGCATCTGCGCGGGTCCGGCACCGGCGCGGGCACCAACGGCCGCAACGGCGCCCGGGCCAGACGGCTGCTCACCGAGATCGGTCCGGTCGAGGTGCGGGTGCCCCGGGACCGCGAGGGCAGTTTCGCCCCCAAGTCCGTCCTCCCCCGGGCCCGGCGGCTGCCCGGGCTCGACCGGCTGGTGATCTCGCTGACCGCGCGCGGCCTCAGTTCGGGCGAACTGGTGGCGCACCTGGCCGAGGTGTACGGCGTGGAGCTCAGCCGGGAGACCGTCTCGGCCATCACCGACCAGGTGCTCGACGAGCTCGCCGAGCGGCGCGAGCGGCGGCTCGACCCGGTCTACCCGGTGGTCTTCGTGGACTCGGTGCGCAGCGGCCGCTCGGGCGGTCCGCTGGTGCACCTGGCGCTCGGGATCTCGGTCGAGGGCCGGCGCGAGGTGCTGGGCCTGTGGCCGGCCGCGGACGGGGAGCAGTGGCCCCAGGTGCTGGCCGGGCTGGCCAGGCGCGGGGTGCGGGAGGTCTGGGTGCTGGTCGGCGGCACCGGCGCGGTGCTGGCCGAGGCGGCGGCCGAGCAGTGGCCCCGTACCGTGGTGCACGGTTCGGTGGCCCATCTGCTGCACGGGGCGCTGCGGCACGCGCCCGGCGAGGACTGGAGTGCGCTCTCCCGGGCGCTGCGCGAGACCTGTACGGCGCCGACGGAGGCGGCCGCGCTGGAGCGGCTGTCCCTGGCCGAGCGGGAGTGGGGGCCGAGTCACCGCGAGGTGTTCCGGGCGTGGCGGGCGGCCTGGCCGCTGCTGGCGCCCGGCTTCCGTTTCGGGCCGGAGGCGCGGCGGCTGCTGACGGGCGGGGGTGCGCTGGAGCGGTTGCACGCGCGGCTGCGCCGGATCGAGCAGTCCGCGGGCCGGGTGCAGGACGAACGGGCCGCGCTCAAGCGCGCGTACCTGGCGACGCTCGCCCTGGAGTCGCCGGCCGGGACGGGCCGGCCGTGGGTCGAGGACTGGCCGGCCGTCCGGGAGGAACTGCGCCGGGGCTCGCTGCGGCGCGCCGGGGTGCCCGCCTCCGCGCTGCGATGTCCCCCGCGCCATCGGAGTTCCCACCACTGATCTGACAGTGCCGGGTGCGATTTGGATCATGTCTGTCTGTTTTTGACACGATCTGCCCGGGCTTCCGGTTCCCGCATTGCGTGTTCACGATCACAGTCAGAGCTTCCACGCACGTTTGGGCCTTCGGCAGGATGCGTTTCAGAGCGAAGAGGGCAGACCGCCCTCCTCAGGAAGAGGAATTCGCGATGCCAAGCCTTGCCGTCCGCGTCCACAAGATGCTCGGGACACTCGCCGTTCTGCTGGCCGCCGTGGTGGGCTTCCAACTCCACGCCCAGCTGCACCTGCCCGCCGTCTCCATCGCCGCCGTCGTCGGCCCCAGCGAGGACTCCGGCTGGGGTGCGTGAGCCGCGGCTCCGTTCGACCGCCCCGCTCCTCACCCTCCCGCACCGCCCCGCACAGCTCCGCACCGTTCCGCACAGTTCCGAACAGCTCCAGACAGCTCCGAACAGAGAGGAACCGACGATGGCGAACCCGTTCGAGGATGCCGAGGCCAGCTACCTCGTCCTGGTGAACGACGAGGGCCAGCACTCGCTGTGGCCGGCCTTCAGCCCGGTGCCCGCCGGCTGGCAGCAGGCGTTCGGTGCCGCCGGACGGCAGGACTGCCTCGACTACGTCGAGCAGAACTGGCAGGATCTGCGGCCGAAGAGCCTGATCGCGCACCTGTCCGAGAACTGATCGCGGCCTCCGCGCACCGACCGTCGGACGGCTGAACGACCACACGGCCTCCGCACGGGGATCCACGCCGAGCAGCCGCTCACCCGGCCGCACCGGCGACGAGCGCAGAGCACAGCACACAGAGCACAGAGCACAGCGCGCACCACCCGCTCACCCGGCGCGGTACCGCGCCCGAGCCGCCGCCCGTCCGGCCGCTCCCCCGGCCGTCGGCCCACCGCCCCGCCGGAACCCGCCGACACCGCCCCGCCCCACCACCGCAGCACTCCACCGCCGCGCGGCGCACCCTCACGCCGCCGGCGCGGTCCCGTGTCCGACGTCTACGCGCGTGCACCGAAACGGCCCCGGCACACTCCCACCCTCAGCACCGCCACACCGCACCGCCGCGCCGCACGGCCGTCACACCAAGCACACCGCAGCACCGCGAGACGACCGCAACATCGCTCCGCCGACCCCCGGGCCGACCGCCCCGGGGTCAACCCAGCTCGCCGCTCCCGCCACCGCGGGGGCCAGCCGCACAAGGGAGAGAGTCACATGTCCGGGGTCCAGCAGACGCACAGATCCGAGCAGCGGCCGGAAGCGGCCGAGGTCCTGTGCCGACTGTTCGCGGAGGTGCTCGGCCGGGAGTCGGTCGACCCCGCGGCGGGCTTCTACGACCTGGGCGGCGACCGGCCCGCCGCCGAGCGGCTGCTGGCCCGGGTGCACGCCGAGTTCGGCGTCCGCCTGGCACTGCCCGTCCTGGCGGACGCCCCCACCCCCACCGCGCTGGCCGCCCGGCTGGCCGAAGGGGCACCCGCCCGCCCGACCCTCACCGAGCTGGTCGACGCCCAGGTCGCCCGCACCCCGGACGCCCCCGCCCTGTACGCCGAGGGCACCACCCTCACCTACGCCGAACTGGACGCCCGCGCCAACCGGCTGGCCCGGGTGCTGGCCGCCCGCGGCCTGGGCACCGAGGACGTCGTCGCGCTGGCGCTGCCGAAGTCCCCCGAGGCGGTCGCCGCGATCCTCGCCGTCGCCAAGACCGGCGCCGCCTGGCTGCCCGCCGACCCGGCCTACCCGGCCGAGCGGCTGCGCCACATGCTGACCGACTCCCGCGCCGCCCTGGTGCTCACCACCGCCGGGGCCGCCGGGCAGCTGCCCGCGACCGACGCCCCCCGGCTGCTGCTCGACTCCGCCGAGCACCGGGCCGACCTCGACGCCCGGCCCGGCACGCCGTTCACCGCCGCCGAGCGGGTCCGGCCGGTGAGCGCCCTGAACACCGCGTACGTCATCTACACCTCCGGCTCCACCGGCGTGCCCAAGGGCGTGGCCGTCACCCACACCGGGCTGCCCAGCATGATCGGCACCCAGGTCGCCGCCACCGGGGTCGGCCCCGGCAGCCGGGTGCTCCAGGCGTCCTCGCTCAGCTTCGACGTCTCGGTCTCCGACCTGTCCGTGGCCCTCACCACCGGCGCCGCCCTGGTGCTGCCGCGCGAGCAGAGCCAGCTGGTCGGCGAACCGCTGGCCGCCCTGATCGACCAGTACGGCGTCACCCACGCCGACATCGCCACCGCGATGATCTCCACCCTGCCCGACCTCCCGATGCCCTCGCTGCGCACCCTGATCGGCGGCGGCGAGGCGGTCTCCCGCGAGCTGGCCGCCCGCTGCGGCCGCGGCCGGCTGATGCTCAACAGCTACGGACCGACCGAGGCCACCGTCATCGTCAGCATGAGCGAGCCGCTGACCGGCGACGAGCTGCCCCCGATCGGCCGGCCCTGCCAGGACGTGCGCATCCACGTGCTGGACGAGCAGCTGCGCCGGGTCGAGCCGGGCACCGTGGGCGAGCTGTACCTCGCCGGCCCGCACCTGGCCCGCGGCTACCTGAACCGCCCCGGCCTGACCGCCGAACGCTTCGTGGCCGACCCGTACGGCGGGCCCGGCGAGCGGATGTACCGCACCGGCGACCTCGGCAGCTACCGCCCGGACGGCCAGCTGGACTTCCTCGGCCGGGCCGACGACCAGGTGAAGATCCGCGGCTTCCGGGTGGAGCTCGGCGAGATCGAGCAGACCCTCTCCGCCCACCCCGAGGTCCGCCAGGCCGTGGTGCTGGTCCGCGAGGACCGCCCGGGCGAGCGCCGCCTGGTCGGCTACACCGTCGGCGCCGCCGACCCGGCCGAGCTGCGCGCGTACTGCGCCGAGCGGCTGCCCGACCACATGGTGCCCACCGTCGTGGTGCTCGACCGGCTGCCGCTCACGCCCAACGGCAAGGTCGACAAGCGCGCCCTGCCCGCGCCGGTGTTCGGCGCCGGTGAGGAGGAGGGCCGCGCCCCCGCCGGGGAGCTGGAGCACACCCTGGTCCGGCTGTTCGGCGAGGTCCTGGGACTGCCCCGGGTGGGCGTCACCGACTCCTTCTTCGAGCTCGGCGGCGACTCCATCGTGGCCATCCAGCTGGTCTCCCGGGCCCGGCACGCGGGCCTCCAGCTCACCCCGCGCGAGGTGTTCCTCGCCCCGACCGTCGAGGCGCTTGCGCGGATCGCCCGTCCGCTGGAGGGCCCGGTCGTCGTCGAGCCCGCCGGCGCCGGCCTCGGCGAGGTGCCGCCGACGCCCATCGTGCACTGGCTGGCCGCCCAGCACGGCGCGGTCGAGAGCTTCTACCAGTCCACCGTGCTCACCCTGCCCGCCGGCACCCCGCAGGAGCACCTGACCGCCGCCGTCCAGGCCCTGCTCGACCACCACGACCTGTTCCGCGCCCGCACCTCCCCGCTCGCCGAGCGCCCCTGGACGCTGCACGTGCCCGAGGCCGGCGCCGTCCCCGCCGACGCCGTGCTGCGCCGGGTCGAGGGCCCGGCCACCGCCGAGGCGCTGCGCGCCGAGACCGGGGCCGCCCGCGAGCGCCTGTCCCCCGAGGACGGGCGGATGGTCCAGGCCGTGCGCTTCGACGCCGGTCCGCAGGCGCCCTCGCAGCTGCTGCTGGTGATCCACCACCTGGTGGTGGACGGCGTCACCTGGCGCATCGTCGAGGAGGACCTGCTCGGCGCGCTCGCCGCGCTCCGCGAGGGCCGCGCCGTCGAGCTCGCCCCGGTGCCCACCTCCTTCCGCCGCTGGGCCCAGCGGCTCACCGCCGAGGCGAACACCGACCGCAGGGCCGCCGAACTCCCGCTCTGGCAGGCCGCGTTGGCCACCCCGGACCCGCTGCTCGGCGACCGCCCGCTGGACCCGGCCACGGACACCTACGCCACCGAGGGCCTGCTGCGGCTCGTGCTGCCCGCCGAGACCACCCGGGCGCTGCTCACCAAGGTCACCGCCGCCTACCACGCCCAGGTCAACGACGTGCTGCTGACCGGGCTGGCGCTGGCCCTCGGCCACTGGCGCGGCCGGGAGACCACCGGGCCCGACGGCGCCGTGCTGGTCACCGTGGAGGGCCACGGCCGCGAGGAGATCGTCGACGGCGTCGACCTGCACCGCACCGCCGGCTGGTTCACCTCCGTCTACCCCGTCCGGCTCGCCCCCGGGGCGCTGGACTGGTCCGAGGTCACCGCGGCTGGCCCCGGGCTCGGCCGGGCCCTCGGCCGGGTGAAGGAGCAGCTGCGCGCCGTGCCGGACAACGGCATCGGCTTCGGCATGCTGCGCCACCTCAACCCGGACACCGCCGCCGTCCTGGCCGGCTGCGCCGACCCGCAGATCGAGTTCAACTACCTGGGCCGCTTCGCGCCCGAGGGCGTCACCGCCGAGGACGTGCTCGCCGGCACCGAGGCGATGTCCGAGGGCGCCGCGACCGGCCTCGCGCTCGGCCGGGTGCTCGGCCTGGACGCCACCACCGTGGACACCCCGCAGGGCCCGCTGCTGGTCGCCCAGTGGTCCTACGCCACCGGGCTGCTCTCCGAGGAGCGGGTGCGTGCCTTCGCCGAGGCCTGGTTCGCCGCGCTGGGCGCGCTCGCCGAGCACGCCGACCGGCCGGACGCGGGCGGGCACACCCCCTCCGACTTCCCGCTGGTCGCCGTCACCCAGAGCGAGGTCGACGAGCTCGCCGCCCACCACGCCCCCGCCCGCCTGGTCGACGTCTGGCCCACCTCGCCGCTCCAGCAGGGCATGGCCTTCCACTCGGCGTACGACGCCGACGGCGCGGACGTCTACACCTCGGTCGTGACCTTCGACCTCACCGGCCCGGTGGACGCCGACCGCCTGCGCACCGCCGCCGAGGCGCTGCTGACCCGCCAGCCGAACCTCAAGGCCGCGTTCCACCAGCGGCACGACGGCCCGCCCGTGCAGGTCGTCCCGGACGGCGTCGAGCTGCCCTTCACCGTCGTCGACCTGAGCGCCCACGCCGACCCGGCGGCGGAGGCCGCCCGGATCGCCGCCGCCGAGTACGGCCGCCGCTTCGACCTCGACCGCCCCCCGCTGCTGCGCTACACCCTGATCCGGCTCGCGCCCGGGCGCCACCAGCTGATCGCCTCCGCCCACCACATCCTGCTGGACGGCTGGTCCACCCCGCTGTTCGCCGAGGAGCTGTGGGCCCTGTACTTCGAGCAGCCGCTCGCCCCGGCCGCCCCGTACCGCGAGTACCTGCGCTGGATCACCCGGCGCGACGGCGCGGCCGCCCGCGCCGCCTGGGCGCAGGCCCTGGCCGGCGCCGACGAGCCCACCCTGCTCGCCCCCGGCCGCTCCGCCGCCACCCCGCAGCTGCCGCTGCGCCTGCACACCGGGCTCACCCCGGAGACCACCGAGGCCCTCGCCCGCACCGCCCGCCGTTACGGCGTCACCCTCAACACCCTGGTCCAGGCGGCCTGGGGCGTGCTGCTGGCCCGGCTCACCGGGCGCGAGGACGTGCTGTTCGGCACCACCGTCTCCGGCCGGCCGCACGACCTGCCGGGCGTGGAGCGGATGATGGGCCTGCTCATCAACACCGTGCCGGTGCGGGTGCGCCTGGACCAGTCCGAGAGCTGGGGCCAGCTGCTGCTGCGCCTCCAGCACGAGCAGTCCGCCCTGCTGGACCACCAGCACCTCAGCCTCACCGAGATCCAGCAACTCGCGGGCATGGGCAGCCTGTTCGACACCGTCACGGTGTACGGCAACTACCCGGACCCGTCCGCCCTGGACGACGCCGACCCGAGCGGCGCCACCCGCGTGCACCTGGTCGAGGACGTCGACAGCGCCCACTACCCGCTGGCGCTCGCCCTCACCCCCGGCGACGGCCTGCAGCTGCGGCTGGACCACCAGCCGGACGCCTTCACCTCCGACGAGGCCCGCGCCCTGCTGGACCGCTTCCTCGCCCTGCTCGACCGGATCGTCGCCGACCCGGCCGAACTCGTCGGCACCGTCGAGGTGTTGACCGCGGCCGAGCGCGCCGAGCTGATCACCGGATGGAGCGGCACCAGCACCCCGCTGCCGGAGGGCTCGCTGCCCGAGCTGTTCGAGGCGCGGGTCGCCGCGACCCCGGACGCGATCGCGCTCACCGCCGAGGACGCCGAGCTGACCTACGCCCAGCTCAACGCCCGGGCCAACGGCCTGGCGCTGCGGCTGGTCGAGGCCGGGGTCGTCCGGGAGACGCCGGTCGCGCTGATGATCGACCGCTCGGCCGCCCAGGTGGTGGCGATCCTGGCGGTGCTCAAGGCCGGCGGCCTCTACGTGCCGCTGGACGACGCCCAGCCGACGGACCGGCTGCGCACCGTCCTCGCGGACGCCGGGGCCGGGCTGGTGCTGGCCGACGCCGCGCACCGCGAGCACCCCGCGCTGACCGGGCTGACGGTGCTCGACCCGCACGCCGGGGAGCACCCCGAGAACCTCGGACTGCCGCAGTACGCCGACCAGTTGGTGTACGTGATGCACACCTCCGGCTCGACCGGCGTGCCCAAGGGCATCGCCATCACCCACCGCGCGGTGGTGGACCTCGCGCTCGGCGGGCAGTTCACCGGCGGCGGCCACGAGCGGCTGCCGGTGCACGCCCCCTCCGCCTTCGACGCCTCCACCTACGAGATCTGGACCCCGCTGCTCTCCGGCGGCCAGCTGGTGATCGCCCCGGCCGGCCGGCTCGGCATCGCCGAGCTGGCGGCGGTGATCGGGCACGAGCGGACCACCTCCGCCTGGATCAGCGTCGGCCTGTTCAACGTGCTGGCCGCCGAGGCCCCGGAGACCTTCGCCGGGCTGCACGAGGTGTGGACGGGCGGGGACATCGCCTCGCCGGTCGCCATGCGGCGGGTCCTGGACACCTGCCCCGGGCTGCGGCTGGTCAACGTCTACGGGCCGACCGAGACGACCACCTTCGCGACGCACTTCCCGATGACCTCGGCCGCCGAGGTGCCCGCCGTCGTGCCGATCGGCCGGCCGCTGCCCAACAACCGGCTGTACGTGCTGGACGCCGGGCTGCGCCCGGTGCCGGTCGGCGTGGCCGGCGAGCTGTACATCGGCGGCACCGGTATGGCCCGCGGCTACGTCGGGCGCCCCGGCCTGACCTCCGAGCGCTTCACGGCCTGCCCGTTCGGCGAGCCGGGCAGCCGGATGTACCGCACCGGCGACGTGGTGCGCTGGACCCCCACCGGCGAACTGGAGTTCGTCGGTCGAGCGGACGACCAGGTCAAGCTGCGCGGCTTCCGGATCGAACTCGGCGAGGTGGAGGCCGCGTTCACCGCCCACCCGGCCGTCGGCCAGGTCTGCGTGGCGGTCCGCCAGGACCAGCCGGGCGACAAGCGCCTGGTCGCCTACGTCACCGGCGAGGTGCGGGCCGACGAGCTGCGCGACTTCGTCACCGAGCGGCTGCCCGGCTACATGCTGCCCGCCGCGATCGTCGTCCTCGACGAGCTGCCGGTGAACCCCAACGGCAAGGTGGACCGCAAGGCCCTGCCCGCGCCCGACTACAACGGCGCCGACGGCGGGCGCGAGCCGCGCAACGCCACCGAGCAGGCCCTGTGCGGGCTGTTCGCCGAGGTCCTCGGGCTGGCCCGGATCAGCATCGACGACAACTTCTTCGACCGCGGCGGCCACTCGCTGCTCGCCACCAAGCTGGTCAGCCGCATCCGCGCCGGCCTCGGCGCCGAACTGCCGATCCGCACGCTCTTCGACAACCCGACGGTGGCCCTGCTGGCCGCCGCGCTGCCCGACTCCGCGACGGCCCGTCCGGCCCTGCGGCCGGCCGAGCGCCCCGAGCGCGTGCCGCTCTCCTCCGCCCAGCAACGCCTTTGGTTCATCGAGCAGTTCGAGGGCCCGAGCGCGCTCTACAACACCCCCGTCGCGGTCCGGCTCACCGGCGCCGTCGACCTGCCCGCCCTGGAGCGGGCGGTCCGGGACGTGGTGCGGCGGCACGAGGTCATGCGCACCGTCCTCCCGACCGTCGACGGCCGCCCGCACCAGCTCGTCACCGAGGCCGCCGAACTCGCCCTGCGGCACGTCACGGTGGCCGACGAGGAGGAGCTGCGGGCCGGGCTGTCCGCGGCCGGCGAGGAGGTCTTCGACCTCGCCCGCGACCTGCCGGTGCGCGCCACCCTGCTGTCGCTGCCGCACGACGAGCACGTCCTGCTGGTGCTGATGCACCACATCGCCAGCGACGGCTGGTCGGTCGGCCCGCTCTTCCGCGACCTCGCCGAGGCGTACCGGGCCCGGACGGCCGGCACCGAGCCGCAGTGGGAGCCGCTGCCGGTGCAGTACGCCGACTACACCCTCTGGCAGCGCGAACTGCTCGGCACCGACGAGCGGCCCAGCGCCCTGCTGACCGAGCAACTCGCCTACTGGCAGCGGGCCCTGGCCGACGCCCCGGAGGAGCTGGCGCTCCCCTACGACCGTCCGCGCCCGGCCGTTCCGGGGCACCGCGGCGGCCTGGTGGAGGTCGCCGTCGACGCCGAACTGCACCGTGCGCTCGGCGAGTTGGCGGCAACGCAGCACGCCAGCCTGTTCATGGCGCTGCAGGCCGTGGTCGCCGTCCTCTACACCCGTCTCGGCGCGGGCACCGACCTGCCGATCGGCACCGTGGTGGCCGGGCGCACCGACGAGGCGCTCGACGACCTGGTCGGGTTCTTCGTCAACACCCTGCTGCTGCGCACCGACACCTCCGGCGACCCGAGTTTCCGGGAGCTGCTGGACCGGGTCCGCCGCACCGACCTGGACGCCTACGACCACCAGGACATCCCCTTCGAGCGGCTGGTCGAGCAGCTCAACCCCACCCGCACCCCCGCCCGCCACCCGCTCTTCCAGACCCTGGTGGCGCTGGAGGGCCGGGTCACGGTGCCGGACGTCTTCGGCGACCTGGGCTGCGCGGAGCACCCCTTCGAGCTGGACGTGGCCAAGTTCGACCTGTCCTTCCGCTTCACCGAGCAGGGCCCGCAGGCGGGCCTGACGGTGGCGGTCGAGTACGCCGTCGACCTCTTCGACCACGCCACCGTGGCCGCCCTCGGCGAGCGGCTGCTGCGCGTCCTGCGCGCCGCCGTGGCCGCCCCGGACGCGCCGATCGGCGGCATCGAGATCCTCGACCCGGCCGAGCGCGAGCAGCTGCTCACCGGCTGGAACGACACCGCCGCGCCCGTCCCGGACGCGACCCTGCCGGAACTGTTCGAGGCCCGGGCCGCCGCCACCCCCGACGCGCCGGCCGTGGTCTCGCAGGACGGCACCCTCAGCTACGCCGAGCTGGACTCCCGGGCCGAGCACCTGGCGGCCCACCTGGCCGACGCCGGGGTCGGCGCCGAGACGCCGGTGGTCCTGCTGATGGACCGCTCCGCCGACCTGCTGACGGCGATCCTCGCGGTGGCCAAGGCGGGCGGCACCTACGTCCCGCTGGACGACCGCCACCCGGCCGAGCGGCTGCGCGGGATCACCGCCGAGACGGCCGCGGCCCTCGTCCTGGTCGACCCGGCCCACCACGACCACCCGCTGGCCGCCGACGCCCCCTGCCCCGTCCTGCCGCTCACCGCGGGCTGGTTCGACGGTCCGCGCGAGCGGCGCGCCCACCGGGCCGCGCCCCACCCGGAGCAGCTCGCGTACGTGATGTTCACCTCGGGCTCCACCGGGGAGCCCAAGGGCATCGCGATCAGCCACCGGGACGTGGTGCAGCTCGCCACCGACCCGTGCTGGCGGCACGACGAGGGCCTGCGGGTGCTGTTCCACGCGCCGCACGCCTTCGACGCCTCGACCTACGAGATCTGGGTGCCGCTGCTCTCCGGCGGTCAGGTGGTCGTCGCGCCGCAGGGCGACCTGGACGCGGCCGCCATCCGGGAGCTGGTCCGGGTCCACGCGCTCACCCACGTGCACGTCACCGCCGGTCTCTTCCGGGTCATCGCGGAGGAGGACCCGGACATCTTCGCCGGCGTGCGCGAGGTGCTGACCGGCGGGGACGTGGTCTCCGCCCCGGCCGTGCGCCGGGTGCTGGAGGCCGTCCCGGGCATCGCGGTGCGGGCCCTGTACGGACCGACCGAGACCACCCTGTGCGCCACCCAGTACCCGATGCCCGACGCCGCCGCGGTGCCGAGCACGGTGCCGATCGGGCGTCCGCTGGCCAACACCCGGCTGTACGTGCTGGACGCCGGTCTGCAGCCGGTGCCGGCCGGCGTGGCGGGCGAGCTGTACATCGCCGGGGCCGGCCTGGCCCGCGGCTACGTCGGCCGTCCGGCGCTCAGCGCCGAGCGCTTCGTCGCCTGTCCCTTCGACGGGCCGGGCAGCCGCATGTACCGCACCGGCGACCTCGCCCGGTGGACCGCGGACGGCGTCCTGGAGTTCCTCGGCCGGGCCGACGACCAGGTCAAGATCCGCGGCTTCCGGATCGAACTCGGCGAGGTGGAGGCCGCGTTCACCGCCCACGAGGGCGTCGGCCAGGCGCTCGCGGTGGTCCGCGAGGACCAGCCGGGCGACAAGCGCCTGGTGGTGTACGCCACCGGCAAGGCCACCGACGGCGAACTGCGCGCCTTCGTCGCGGACCGCCTCGCCGGCTACATGCTCCCGGCCGCCGTGGTCGTTCTGGACAGCCTGCCGGTGACGGCCAACGGCAAGGTCGACCGCCGGGCCCTGCCCGCGCCCGAGTACGCCGGGGCGGCCGAGGGCCGCGCCCCGCGCACCGAGCGCGAGCGGGAGCTCTGCGCCCTGTTCGCCGAGGTGCTGGGCGTGCCGACGGTCAGCATCGACGACCGGTTCTTCGACCTCGGCGGCCACTCCCTGCTCGCCACCCGGCTGGTCAGCCGCATCCGCGCCACCCTCGGCGCGGAGCTGCCGATCCGCACGCTGTTCGACGCACCCACGGTGGCCGCCCTCGCCGCCGTCCTACCCGGCGGCGAAGCGGCGCCGGCACCGAAGAAGGCCCGCCCGGCCCTGCGGCCGATGCGGCGCCCCGGAAGCCAGGCCTGACCGGCGGCGGGACGCGGGCCGCGCCAGTGGCGCGGCCCGCCCCGGCCGCACGACCGCTCCGCCCTACCGGACAGAGCAGCCCCACCAGCCACAACAGCCGTACGTCGCCAGTCGGAGGCAGACCTTGATCCCGTTGTCGTTCGCCCAGCAGCGGCTCTGGTTCATCGAACAGTTCGAGGGACCGAGCGCCCTCTACAACACTCCGTTCGCCCTCCGGCTGACCGGCGGGCTCGACGCCGCCGCCCTCGAAGGGGCGCTCGGCGACGTGGTGGACCGGCACGAGGTGCTGCGCACCGTCTTCCCCACCACCGACGGCCAGCCCCACCAGCACATCCTCGCCGAGGGGCGCCCGCCGCTGCACCGGGTTCCGGTCACCGACGAGGCCGAGCTGCACGCGCTGATGCACGAGGCCGCCGGGCAGGTCTTCGACCTCGCGGCCGACCTGCCCGTCCGGGCCTGGCTGTACGCCCTGCCCGCGCCGGACGAGCACGTCCTGCTGCTGCTGACGCACCACATCGCCAGCGACGGCTGGTCGGTCGGCCCGCTCTTCCGTGACCTCGCCGAGGCGTACCGGGCCCGGCTGGCCGGCACCGAGCCGCAGTGGGAGCCGCTGCCGGTGCAGTACGCCGACTACACCCTCTGGCAGCGCGAGCTGCTCGGCGAGGAGGACGACCCGGAGAGCATCGTCTCCCTGCAACTCGCCCACTGGCAGCAGGAGTTGTCCGGCCTGCCGGAGGAGCTGGCACTCCCGTACGACCGTCCGCGCCCGGGCCGGCCGAGCCGCCGCGGCGGCGCCGCCGACTTCGAGCTCGACGCCGAACTGCACGGCGCGCTCACCGAGTTGGCCTCGGGTCGGCACGCCAGCCTGTTCATGGCACTGCAGGCCGCCGTCGCCACCCTCTACACCCGTCTCGGCGCCGGCACCGACCTGCCGCTCGGCACCCCCGTCGCCGGCCGCACCGACGAGGCCCTCGACGACCTGGTCGGCTTCTTCGTCAACACCCTGCTGCTGCGCACCGACACCTCCGGCGACCCGAGCTTCCACGAGCTGCTCGACCGGGTCCGGCGCGCCAACCTCGACGCCTACGACCACCAGGACATCCCCTTCGAGCGCCTGGTCGAACACCTCAACCCCACCCGCACCCCCGCCCGCCACCCGCTCTTCCAGACCGTCGTCACCCTGAACGCGGAGCGGGCCGACGACCTCGCCTTCGGCGCCGCGACAGGCACCCCGGTCGAGGTCGGCGAGGCACAGGCCCAGTTCGACCTCAACTTCAACTTCGTCGAGCGGCTCGCCCCCGACGGCACCTGCCTGGGCGTGCGCGCCGCCGTCGACTACGCCGCCGACCTCTTCGACCACGCCACCGCCGTCTCCCTCGCCGAACGACTGGTGCGCGTGCTGCGCGCCGCCGCGGCCGCCCCGGACGCGCCGATCGGCGGCATCGAGATCCTCGACCCGGCCGAGCGCGAGCAGCTGCTCACCGGCTGGAACGGGCCGGCCGCACCGGTCGACGAGCGGAGCCTGCCCCGGCTGTTCGAGGCCCGGGCCGCCGCCACCCCCGACGCCCTCGCCCTGGTCTCCGACACCGAGCGGCTCGACTACACCGAGCTGAACGACCGCGCCAACCGGCTCGCCGCCCTGCTGCTGGAGCGCGGCCTGACCACCGAACAGCCGGTCGCGGTCCTGATGGAGCGCTCCGCCGGACTGCTCACCGCCGTCCTCGCCATCGCCAAGGCCGGCGGCACCTACGTCCCGCTGGACGACCGCTACCCGCTGGACCGCCTCCAGCACATCCTCGCCGACACCCGTACCGGCCTGCTGCTCGTCGACCCCGCCCACCAGGACCACCCGGTGCTCGCCACCGAGGGCTTCGCCACCGTCGAGGTCACCGCGGCGCTGCTCGCCGAGGCCCCCGCGGCGGGCAACCCGGCCGTGCCGGTCCTGCCCGGCCAGCTGGTCTACGTGATGTACACCTCGGGCTCGACCGGGGTGCCCAAGGGCGTCGCCGTCACCCACCGCAACGTGGTGGACCTGCTGGGCAACCCGCACTTCCGGGCCGGGCACCACGAGCGCGTGCTGCTGCACTCGCCCACCGCCTTCGACGCCTCCACCACCGAGATCTGGGCGCCGCTGGTCACCGGCGGGGCGATCGTCCTCGCCGACCCCGGCGAGCTGGACATCCGCCGCCTCGCCGAGACCATCACCACCCACGAGGTGACCCTGGTCCAGGCCCCGTCCGGCCTGCTGCGGCTGATGGCCGACGAGAACCCGGCCGCCTTCCGCAACGTCCGGCAGGTGTGGACCGGCGGCGACGTCGTCCCGCCGGAGTCCGTGCGCCGGCTCCACCGGGCCTGCCCGGACACCGACGTGGTCGCGGTGTACGCGCCCACCGAGACCACCGCCATCAAGACCACCTTCACCATGAGCCCGGGCGAGCCCGTCCCCGCCGTGGTCCCGATCGGTCGCCCGCTGAACAACACCCGGCCGTACGTGCTGGACACCGCGCTGCGGCCGGTGCCGGCCGGCGTGGCCGGCGAGCTGTACCTCGCCGGGGCCGGCCTGGCCCGCGGCTACGTCGGGCGCCCCGGCCTGACCTCCGAGCGCTTCACGGCCTGCCCCTTCGGCGAGCCCGGCAGCCGGATGTACCGCACCGGCGACCTGGTCCGCTGGACCGCCGACGGCGTCCTGGAGTTCCTCGGCCGGGCCGACGACCAGGTCAAGATCCGCGGCTTCCGGATCGAACTCGGCGAGGTGGAGGCCGCGTTCACCGCCCTCCCGGCCGTCGGCCAGGCCTTCGCCGTGGTCCGCGAGGACCAGCCGGGCGACAAGCGCCTGGTGGTGTACGCCACCGGCGAGGGCGATCCCGCCGAGCTGCGCGCCGCCGTCGCCGACAGCCTGCCCAGCTACATGCTCCCGGCCGCCGTGGTCGTCCTCGACGCCCTCCCGGTGACCGCCAACGGCAAGGTCGACCGCCGCGCGCTGCCCGCCCCCGACTGGACCGGGACCGGCGAGGGCCGCGCCCCGCGCACCGACACCGAGCGAGCGCTGTGCGAACTGTTCACCGACGTCCTCGGGTTGGACCGGATCGGGATCGACGACAGCTTCTTCGACCTGGGCGGCCACTCGCTGCTCGCCACCAAGCTGGTCAGCCGCGTCCGTACCGCGCTCGGCGCCGAACTGCCCGTCCGGGCCCTGTTCGACGCCCCCAGCGTGGCCGCACTGGCCGCCGTCCTGCCCGCCCCGGGCGCCGCCCGTCCGGCCCTGCGGCCGGTCGAGCGGCCCGAGCGCGTCCCGCTCTCCCCGGCGCAGCGACGCCTCTGGTTCATCGACCAGTTCGAGGGCCCGAGCGCGCTCTACAACACCCCGTGCGCGGTCCGGCTGACCGGCCCGGTCGACGCCGACGCGCTCCGCACGGCCCTGGCGGACGTGCTCGACCGCCACGAGGTGCTGCGCACCGTCTACCCGACCACCGACGGACAGCCGCACCAGCTGCTCCTGGACGCCCCCGAACTCCCCCTGCACACCGTGTCGGTGGACAGCGAGGAGGAGCTCGCGCGGGCGCTGGCCGAGGCCGGGTCGCAGGTCTTCGACCTCGCCCGCGACCTGCCGGTGCGCGCCACCCTGCTCTCGCTGCCCGGCGAGGAGCACGTCCTGCTGGTGCTGATGCACCACATCGCCACCGACGGCTGGTCCGTGGTCCCGCTGCTGCGCGACCTCGCCGAGGCGTACGGGGCCCGCCTCGTCGGCGCCGCCCCCGACTGGCGGCCGCTCGCGGTCCAGTACGCCGACTACACCCTGTGGCAGCACGAGCTGCTCGGCACCGATGAGCGGCCCAGCGCCCTGCTGAGCGAGCAACTCGCCTACTGGCAGCGCACCTTGGCCGACCTCCCGGAGGAGCTGACGCTCCCCTTCGACCGCCACCGCCCCGCCGCCCCCAGCCGCCGGGGCGCCGCGGTGGAACTCCGGACGGACGCCGCACTGCACGCCTCCCTGGCCGAGTTGGCGCAGCGGAGCCGGGCCAGCGTGTTCATGGTGATGCAGGCCGCGCTGGCCACCACCCTGGGCCGGATCGGCGCGGGCACCGACCTGCCGATCGGCACCGTGGTGGCCGGGCGCACCGACGAGGCGCTGGAGGACCTGGTCGGGTTCTTCGTCAACACCCTGGTGCTGCGCACCGACACCTCCGGCGACCCGAGCTTCCGGGAACTGGTGGAGCGAGTCCGGATCGCCACCCTGGACGCCTTCGAGCACCAGGACGTGCCCTTCGAGCGGCTCGTCGAGCTGCTCAACCCGGTGCGCTCGACCGCCCGCCACCCGCTGTGCCAGGTGATGCTGACCTCCGGCGGCGAGGCCGGGGGGATCAGCCTCGGCGGCCTGCCCGGCCGGGTCGAGCAACTGGACTCCGACCTCGCCAAGTTCGACCTGACCTTCGCCTTCAGCGAGAGCTTCGACGCGGACGGCGCGCCCGCCGGGCTGGGCCTGACGCTGGAGTACGCCGTCGACCTGTTCGACCGGTCCACCGCCGAGGCGACGGCCGCCCGCTTCGAGCGCGTCCTGCGCGCGGTGCTGGCCGACCCGGACCAGTCCGTGGGCCGCGTCGAGGTGCTGGCGCCCGAGGAGCGCGAGCAGCTGCTCACCGGCTGGAACGACACCCGGGAGGACCTCCCGCCCGGCACCTTCCCGGCGCTCTTCGAGGCGCAGGCCGCCGCCCGCCCGGACGCCGTCGCGCTCTCCTTCGGCACCGAGCAGGTCACGTACGGCGAGCTCAACGAGCGCGCCAACCGCTTCGCCCGGCTGCTGATCGAGCACGGCGCGGGCCCCGAGCGGTTCGTCGCGATCGCCCTGGAACGCTCGATCGAGCTGATCGTCGCCCAGCTCGCCGTGCTCAAGGCCGGCGCGGTCTTCCAGCCGCTGGACCCGCGCTACCCGGCCGACCGGATCGCCTACATGCTGGACGACGCCCGGCCCGCGCTGGTCCTCACCAGCAAGGCGCTGGCCGACGGCCTGCTCGCCGACAGCACCGTCCCGCGGCTGCTGATCGAGGACCTGGACGCCTCCGGCCACCCGGCGCACGACCTCACCGGCACCGCGATCACCCCGCACTCGGCCGCGTACGTCATCTACACCTCGGGCTCCACCGGCCGCCCCAAGGGCGTGGTGGTCACCCACACCGGCCTCGCCGCCATGGTGGAGGGCCAGCGCCGGGGCCTGGCCGTCACCCCCGACAGCCGGGTGCTGCTGTTCGCCTCGCCGTCCTTCGACGCGGCCGTCTGGGAGCTGGGCATGGCCCTGCTCACCGGCGCCCGGGCCGTCCTCGGCGACGCCGACCAACTGCTGCCCGGCCCCTCGCTGACCGACCTGATCGCCGAACAGGGCGTCACCCACCTGACCCTGCCGCCGACCGCGCTCGCCGTGCTGGCCCCGGACGCGCTGCCGCGGGGCGGCACCCTGGTGGTCGCCGGCGAGGCCTGCCCGCCCGACCTGGTCGAGCACTGGTCGGCCCGGCTGCGGATGGTCAACGCCTACGGCCCGACCGAGTCGACCGTCTGCGCCAGCATGAGCAGCCCGCTCAGCGGCCGGACCGCCCCGCCGATGGGCCGGCCCGTGCCGGACACCCGGCTCTACGTCCTGGACGCGGCGCTCCAGCCCGTCCCGGCCGGGGTCGAGGGCGAGCTGTACATCGCGGGCGCCGGCCTGGCCCGCGGCTACCTCAACCGGCCGGGCCAGAGCGCCGAGCGCTTCGTCGCCGACCCGTACGGCACCCCGGGAAGCCGGATGTACCGCTCGGGCGACCTGGTCCGCCGCCAGGCCGACGGCACCCTGGAGTACCTGGGCCGCACCGACCACCAGGTCAAGATCCGCGGCTTCCGGATCGAGCCCGGCGAGATCGAGGCCGTGCTCGCCCGGCACCCCTCCCTCGCCCAGGCGTTCGTGCTGGTCCGGGAGGACCGCCCGGGCGACCGCCGGCTGGTCGGCTACGCCGTCGCCCACCCCGGGCACGCGGTCGACCAGGCCGCCCTGCGGGCCCACGTCGGCGCGACCCTGCCGGACTACATGGTGCCCTCGGCGATCGTCGCCCTGGACGCCCTGCCGCTGACCGCCAACGGCAAGGTCGACCGCAAGGCCCTGCCGGCCCCCGACACCGCCTGGCTCGGCTCCGGGCGGGCACCCGCGACGCCCCGGGAGGAACTGCTCTGCGGCCTGTTCGCCGATCTGCTCGGACTGGAGAAGGTCGGCGTGGACGACAACTTCTTCGAGCTGGGCGGGCACTCGCTGCTGGCCAGCCGGCTGGTCGCGGGCCTGCGCGAACTGGTCGGCGAGGGCGAGGAGATCGGCGTCCGCACGCTGTTCGAGGCACCGACCGTCGCCCGGCTGGCCGAGCGGCTCGCCCAGGGCCCGGCCGCCGAGAGCTTCCCCGTCCTGCTGCCGATCCGCACCCGCGGCTCGCGCCCGCCGCTGTTCTGCGTCCACCCGGCCGCCGGCATCAGCTGGGTCTACACCGGCCTGCTGCGCCACCTCGACGCCGAGCAGCCGATCTACGGACTCCAGGCCCCCGGCCTGGCCGACCCGACCGCGCACCCGGCCTCGGTCGAGGACCTGGCCCGCACCTACCTGGCGCAGATCCGCTCCGTGCGCCCCGAGGGCCCGTACGCCCTGCTCGGCTGGTCCTTCGGCGGGGCCGTCGCCCACGCGATCGCCGCGCTGCTGCGCGAACAGGGCGAGGAGGTCCGGCTGCTGGCCCTGCTGGACGCCTACCCGGGCACCGGCGAGCCGGGGCCCGAGCAGTGGCGGGACGACCCGGCGCAGCTCGCGGTGATCCTCGACTCGCTCGGCCACCCGGCCGGGGAGATCACCGCCTGGCCCGCGGACGAGGACGGCTACGCCGCGCTCGTCCGGGGCGGCGAGGGCCCGCTCGCCGGTCTCAGCGGCGCCGGGGTGGCCCGGGTGGTCTCGGTCTTCCAGTCCAACGCCGAGCTGTCCCACGAACTCCCGCTGCCCGGCTACGACGGCGACGCGGTGTTCTTCACCGCCGCCAAGGACCGGCCGGCCGACGCCCCCGACCCGGAGAGCTGGCGCCCGCACCTGGGCGGTCGGCTCGACGTCCACGAGGTGCCGAGCACCCACGGCGCGATGACGGGCTCCGAAGCGCTCGCCGTCATCGGCCCGGTGCTCGCCGCCCACCTGACTCCCTGACCCGCCCGCACCACCGACTCGACACCCCTACCGACCGCAGGCGACCGACCTGCGCACACCACGCGGGCCGCACCCGGCCCGCCCACGGAGAAACGGACACCACCATGACCACTGCGGCCATCCCCGACACCTGGCGTGGCATCACCCCGTCGCCGATCACCTCGACCGACGCCTACAACGGCTTCATCGCCGCCAACGTGATCTTCGCGCTGGACCGGATCGGCCTGCTGGAGACGATCGGGCGCGGCGAGCCGCTCTCGGCCGCCGAGGCCACCGCCCGGGCCGGCGACACCGCCCGCACCGAGGCCGTGCTGCGCGCCGCCGCCGACTACGGCTACCTCAAGGCCGACGGCGACGCCTACCTGCCCACCGAGGCGGGCCTGGAGATCGCCGCCGCGCGCGGCTACTTCACCTGGGCCGTCGGCGGCTACCACGACGTGTTCGGCCGCGCCGGCCACCTGAGCGCCGGCACCCACCGCTACGACCAGGACGTCTTCCGCGACGAGGCGATGGTCGCCCTCGGCTCCGCCCAGTGCGACCAGTCGCTGTTCGCCGCGCAGCTGACCGACGTGCTCAGCGGCATCGACTTCCGCACCATCGCCGACCTGGGCTCCGGCACCTCCGCCCGGGTGCGCCGCGTGGTCTCGCAGCGCGAGGGCACCCGGGGCCTGGGCATCGACATCAGCCGCCCGGCCACCGACATCGCCCGCCGCGACATCATCGAGGCCGGCATGCAGGACCGGGTCACCGCCGTCCGCGCGGACGTCCTGGGCCTGCTCGGCACCCAGATCGACAACGACGCCGAGGCCGCCGAGGTGGCCGAGGTCGACACCGTGATCAGCTTCTTCCTGCTGCACGACCTGCTGGCCGACCCGGCCACCCGCTCCTCGATCTTCACCCGGATGCGGGAGGCCTTCCCGAAGGCCCGCACCTTCGTCCTCGGCGACACCATGCTGCGCGACCCGGGCACCTCCGACGGCGCCCAGCCGGTCTTCTCGGTCGGCTTCGAGCTGGCGCACGCGATGATGGGCGTCCCGCTGCACACCAAGGCCACCTACGAGACCCTCTTCACCGACGCCGGCCTGCGGATCGACCGCGTCGAGGCGCTGGCCACCCCGCACTCCTGGCTCTACGTCCTCCAGGCCGACTGATGGCCGCCCCGTCGACCGCCAGACACCTGCTGGCACAGAACGAGCACCCGTACCCGCCGCTGCCGTCGGTGCTGGCCGCGCTGGCCGAGGCCAGTGCCGACCTGCACCGCTACCCGGACTTCCGGCCGGAGCGGATCGCCGGGATCGTCGCCGACTGGCAGGGCGTCCCGGCCGGCCAGGTCGTGGTCGGCCACGGCTCGGCGGGCGTGGCGCTGGACCTCTTCCACACGGTGGTCGAGCCCGGCGACAACGTGGTGCACTCGGATCCCTGCTTCGACGCGTACCCGCTGTTCTGCGAGATCGCCCGGGCCGAGGCCCGGCCGGTCCCGCTCGGCCCCGACGCCCGGCACGACCTGGCGGCGATGGCCGAGCGGATGGACGAGCGCACCCGGATCGTCGTGCTGTGCAACCCGCACAACCCGACCGGCACGGTCTACTCCTGGGCCGAGCTGACGGAGTTCTTCCGCCGGGTGCCGTCCACCGCGCTGATCCTGCTCGACGAGGCCTACGTCGACTTCGCCCGGGACTGGCAGGCCCCGGAGGTGCCGGCCCGGATCGCCGAGTGGCCGAACCTGGTGGTGCTGCGCACCCTGTCCAAGTCCCACGGCATCGCAGCGCTGCGGATCGGCTACGCGCTGGCGGAGGAGTCGGTGGCCCGGCGGGTGCGGGACCACCAGGTGCCGTACGCGGTGAACCGGCTCCAGGAGGCGGGCCTGCTCGCGGCCGTCGCCGCCGAGGACGAGATGGCGCGCCGGATCGCCGAGATCGCCGCGGAGCGGGAGCGCACCGAGGCCGAACTGCTGCGGCTCGGCTGGACGGTGGCGCCCAGCGTCACCAACTTCCTGTGGGTCGACGCCCCCGGCGACCAGCTCCCGCTGCGCGCGGAGCTGGAGCGCCTGGGCGTCGCCGTCCGGTACTACCCCGGCCGGGGCATCCGGGTCGCCATCGGCGAGAAGGACGCCAACGACGCGGTGATCGAGGGTTTCGCCGCCGTCGCACCGCTCGCCCCGGCCCACCCCGTCGCGCCCTGAACCGCCCGGCGCCCTGAGCACCTCGCGTGCGTCAGGGCGCACCCCGGGCACCGGGGCGCCGGCGGGCGCCCCGGCACCGGCGCACCACCGCACGGCCCTGTTCCACCGCACCACCGCACAGCCCCCGCACCACCCCGTTCCACCGCACACCCCCGCACACCCCGAAGCGCCGTCGGCGCAGCGAAGGAACCGCCATGCACCCGCTGTTGGCCCGCCCGGAGTTCCGGCGCTACCTCGCCGGGCAGACCCTGTCCGTCCTCGGTGACAGCGCCCTCTCCATCGCCCTCGGCATCTGGGCCAAGGTGCTGACCGGCAGCAACTCCGCCGCCGGTCTGGTGCTGTTCTGCTTCTCCGCGCCCCTGCTGCTGCTGCCGCTCGGCGGCCTGCTCGCCGACCGGGTCCGGCGCAAGCCGCTGCTGGTCGGGGTCAACCTGGCGGTGGCGGTGTCGCTGCTGCCGCTGCTGCTGGTCGACGGCCGGGACACGGTCTGGATCATCTACTGCACCGCCACGGTCTGCGGTCTGGCCGGGGCCGTCCTGGCCCCGGCGCAGAGCGCGCTGCTGCGCAGTATCCTGACGGAGCGTCAGGACTTCGGCGCGGCGGCCGGACTGACCCAGAGCGCCCGAGCCGGCACCACGCTGGTGGCACCGCTGCTCGGCTCCGGGCTCTACGGCTGGTTCGGCGGGCACGTGGTGGCCGTGGCCGACCTCGCCGTGCTGCTGCTGGCGGCACTGAGCTTCCTCACCCTGCGGGTGGCGGAGGTCAAGCCGGAGCCCTCGGGCCTGCGTTGGCGTACCGAGGTGCTGGCGGGCTTCGTCCACCTGCGCGGTTCGGTCGGGCTGCGGCCGCTGGTGGTGGCCACCGCCGGCGCCGGCTTCGTGCTGAGCCTGCTCCAGCCGGTGCTGTTCGCGCTGACCCAGCACGGGCTGCACCGCTCGCCGCAGTTCCTCGGCGTCCTGGAGACCACCGAGGCGGTCGGCGCGCTGGTCGGCTCGGTGGTCGGCGGCCTGCTGATCGGCCGGCTCGGACCGCGCCGGACGGTCATGGCGGGATCGGCGGTGTTCGGCCTCGGCATCGTCCTGCTGCTGGCCCCGTCGCTGTACGTGGTGTCGGCCGGCCTGGTGATCGCGGGCGCGGGCATCCCGGCCGCCCTGGTCGGGCTCGCCACCGCCGCCCAGGCGTCCACCCCGCCGCAGCTGATGGGGCGCGCCCAGGCGGCCGTCAACCTCTCGCTCACCGCACCGCAGGCGCTGGCCGTGGGCGTCGGCTCCGGTCTGGTGGCCGCCCTGGACTTCCGGGTGGTGCTGGGCGTGATGGTGGTCGGCGCGCTGCTCGCGGCCGCCCATCTGATCGGCAAGCCGGAGGCCCCGACGGAGCCGCCGGAGCCCGAGGACGCGTCCGAGGGCGACGGCCCGGCCGAGCCGGAGGACGCCAAGGACCTCCAGTCCACCTGACCGGCCCCGGCCGGCCCACCGGCCCGCCCGCCCGAACTCCGTACCACGTGAACGTCCGCACCACCCGAACGCCCGCACCGCCGAGCACGTCCGCCCGCCCGATCGCCCCTCAGCACCCTCCCGTTCCTCCTCACGAGAGAGCTCCTCAGATGACCGACCGTTCCTCGCCCGCCGTCACCCCGATCCCCGTCGAGTTGGACCACGTCGAGTTCTACGTGGCCGACCTGGGCGCCGAGACCGCCAAGCTGACCACGGAGTACGGTTTCGAGCTGCTCGTCCCGCCGACCGAGCGCGGCGACGGCGCCGAGCGCTGCCTGTCCGCGCTGGTCGGCCAGTCCGGCATCCGGCTGCTGATCACCCAGCCGCTGGCCGCCGGCCACCCCGCCACCGGCTACCTGGAGCGCCACGGCGACGGCGTGGGCGCCCTCGGCCTGCGGGTGCCGGACGCCACCGACGCGTTCCGCACGCTGACCGCCCGCGGCGCCGCCGCCCTGCGCGAGCCGCAGGCCGCGGACGGCTGCGTCACCGCGGTCGTCGACGCCTTCGGCGACGTGGTGCACACCCTGGTCGAGCGCGGCCCCGAGGTCCCCGCCGGCCGCATCCCCGGCCTGCCGGACCCGGCCGCACTGACCGGCGAGGGCGAGGTCGGCCTGCGCTCCGTCGACCACTTCGCGGTCCTGATCCCGTTCGGCGAGCTGCGCAAGACCGAGCACCGCTACCGCGAGGTCTTCGGCTTCCGGACGATCTTCGAGGAGCGGGTCGAGGTCGGCACGCTCGGCATGGACTCGGCCGTCGTGCAGAGCGCCGACCGCAGTGTCACCCTCACCCTGATCGAGCCGCTCACCGCGGACGCGGGCGGCCAGATCGCCTCCTTCCTGGCCGGCCACGGCGGCGCCGGGGTCCAGCACGTCGCCTTCGCCGCCGAGGACGCGGTGCACTCCGTCGCCACCATGGCCGAGCGCGGCGTGCCGTTCCTGCGCACCCCGCAGACCTACTACGACGCGCTGCCCGACCGTCTGACGCCGCTGCGGCACTCCTTCGAGCAGCTGCGCGAGCTGAACCTGCTGGTCGACCAGGACCACGACGGCCAGCTGTTCCAGATCTTCACCCGCTCCCAGCACCCGCGGAACACCTACTTCTTCGAGGTGATCGAGCGCATCCGGGCCCGCAACTTCGGCAGCAACAACATCCGCGCCCTCTACGAGGCCGTGGAGCTGCAGCGCAACGCCGGCGAAGTGGCCGGATGAGCGCGTCCGTCCGAAGCGTTCCACCGGCCGGCCCGGCCGCCGGGCGCCCGGTGCTGTCCGTCGCGGAGTACGCCGACCGGGCCCGGGCCGCGCTCGCGCCCGAGGTCTGGGAGTGGCTGGAGGGCGGCGCGGAACGCGAACTGACCCTCGCCGCCAACCGGGCCGCCTTCGACCGGGTGGGCCTGGTGCCCCGGGTGCTGACCGACGTCAGCACCCGGGACACCGCCGCCACCCTGGTGCGCAGCCGGGCGGCCCTGCCGGTGGCGGTGGCGCCCGTCGCCTACCACCGGCTGTTCCACCCGGAGGGCGAGCTGGCCTCGGCCCGCGCCTGCGCGGCCGCGGGCGTGCCGTTCACCGTCGGCACGCTCAGCAGCGTCGGCTTCGAGGAGCTGGCGGGGACCGGCGCCACGCTCTGGTTCCAGCTGTACTGGCTGCGCGACCGCGGCCGGCTGCTCGACCTGGTCAGGGCCGCCGAGGAGGCCGGCAGCGAGGCCCTGGTGGTCACCGCCGACGTCCCGTACATGGGCCGCCGGCTGCGCGACGCCAGGAACGCCTTCGCGCTGCCCGCCGACGTCCGCGCGGCGCTGCTGGAGGGCGGCGCGGCCGGGCGGGCGCACGAGTCCACCGCCGCCGTCTCGGCGGTGGCCGCGCACACCGCCGAACTGCTCTCCCCCGGCGTCACCTGGGCCGACCTCGAATGGCTGCGCGGGGAGACCGAACTGCCGCTGGTGGTCAAGGGCGTGCTCGACCCGGCCGACGCACGGCGGGCCGCCGGGATCGGCGCCGCGGCCGTGGTGGTCTCCAACCACGGCGGCCGCCAGCTCGACCGGGCCGTGCCCGCGGTGACGGTCCTGCCGGCCGTCGCCGAGGCGCTGGCCGGCGAGGACTGCCAGGTGCTGATGGACAGCGGGGTGCGCGGCGGCTCGGACGTCCTCACCGCGCTGGCCCTCGGCGCCTCCGGGGTCCTGCTCGGGCGCCCGCTGATCTGGGGCCTGGCCGCCGGCGGCGAGGCGGGCTGCACCGAGGTCCTCGACCTGCTCGCCGCCGAGCTGCGGCACGCGCTCGGCCTCGCGGGCTGCGCCGACCTGCGGGCCGCCGCCGAACTGCGCACCACCACCCTGCCCGGCACCACCTGGAGCACCCCGTGACCACCATCGCCGCACCGCACGACCTGCTGCTGGCGGGCCTGCACACCTCCCTCGCCGACCCGGCGATGACCTCGATGAACCTGCTCAACGAGATCTCCATCCGCTACCCGGAGGCGGTCTCCTTCGCGGCCGGGCGCCCGGCCGAGCAGTTCTTCGAGCTGGACGCCGTCCACCGCCACCTGGACCGCTACCTCGACCACCTGCGCACCGAGCGCGGGCTGAGCGAGGAGGCGGCCCGCCGCCAGGTGCTCCAGTACGGGCGGACCAAGGGGATCATCCACGACCTGATCGCCACCCACCTCGCGACGGACGAGGGCATCGAGGTGCCCGCCGAGTCGATCGTGGTGACGGTGGGCTGCCAGGAGGCGATGTTCCTGGTGCTGCGGGCGCTGCGCCGCGGCCCCGAGGACGTGGTGCTGGCCGTCTCCCCCACCTACGTGGGCCTGACCGGCGCGGCACTGCTCGCCGACCTGCCGGTGCGGGCGGTGGCCGACGGTCCGGACGGCGTGGACCTCGCCGACCTGCGCCGCCGGCTGGCCGCCGCCCGCGCCGAGGGCCTGCGTCCGCGGGCGCTGTACCTGGTGCCGGACGTGGCCAACCCGAGCGGGGCCAGCCTGCCGCTGGAGCTGCGCCGGGAGCTGCTGGCGCTGGCCGCCGAGGAGGACTTCCTGCTGCTGGAGGACAACCCGTACTGCGTCTTCGCCGGTGACGAGCGGCTGCCCTCGCTCAAGGCGCTGGACACCGAGCGGCGGGTGGTCCACCTCGGCTCCTTCGCCAAGACGGCGCTGCCCGGCGCCCGGGTCGGCTACGTGGTGGCAGACCAGCTGGTGGCGGACGGGCGGGGAGGCACCGAGCTGTTCGCCGACCTGCTCGGCATGATCAAGAGCATGACCACGGTGAACACCTCGCCGATCGCCCAGGCCGTGATCGGCGGCGCGCTGCTGGAGCACGGCCACAGCATGCGGGCCGCCAACACCGAGGTGGCCGCGCTCTACCGGCGCAACCTCTCGCTGGTGCTGGAGGGCCTGGCCGAGCGCTTCCCGCCCGGCAGCGGGGTGACCTGGAACGAGCCGCGCGGCGGGTTCTTCCTGGTGCTCACGGTGCCGTGCGTGGTGGACGACGCGCTGCTGGAGCGCTCGGCCTCGGAGTACGGGGTGATCTGGACCCCGATGTCGCACTTCTATCCGGGCGCGGGCGGGGAGCACCAGCTGCGGCTCTCCGTCAGCCAGGTCGACCCGGCCACCCTCGACCGGGGGCTGGACGGGCTGGCCGCGCTGCTCGCCGCGCAGTCCTGACCCACCCGGAGGGGTGCCCCGCCCGGGGCGCCCCTCCGGCGCGTCCGGCCCCGACGGCTCGTGCCGCGACCGACCCGGTACCTGATCCGTCGTCAATTTCCGGACGAATGAGTCCCACTGAAGCCATCCCAATGGCCCAGCCCCACTGCACGACCTCGGAGTTTCGGCTGTCGACCGGTCAGTTCCGGCCGGAACCCGACGGGTTGACCACATCGTTATTGAAAGACCTCTCGACGTCTGGGTATGGTCACGAACTGTCGTGATCAAGTCAGCCATGAGGGGACGATCATGGACGAGCCAAGGCAGCGCCCCGACACCGTGCAACCCGCGCAGGGCGGCGGCCGGGGGTGGTCGCTCGCCCCGGTCGCGATGCTGCGCCACGCGGGCTACCCGCTCTCGCTACTGGACCGCGTCGTCGACCGTCCGACCGCCCGGGCCGCCGACACCGTCCTCGCCCTGCGGGACGAAGCCGTCGAACTGGGGCGGGAGTTGAAGGCCGCCCTGCGCGCGGAGCAGGCCGGCACCCGGGGCGACCTCGCCTCCGGCGTCGGCATGCTCCGCCCCTTCCCGCCCGCCGACCTCGCCCGACTCGAAGCCGAACTCGGCCCCGCCGCCCTGGACTCGGCCAAGCGCTACCAGGACGCGGTGCAGGCCCTGGACGGCCACTGGAAGGCCTTCGAACAGGAGCACGGCGCCGCCCTCGCCCGGGCCCGCCGGACCGTCGTGGACCTGTTCCGCGAGCCCTCCCTCCAGCAGGTCCTGCTGCTGTCCAACGACGCCCGCTTCGAGGAGTTCACCACCTGGATCGCCGGCGGCGGCACCGGGTCGGACGGACACGTCAAACGGATGACCGACCTGCTCGCCATGTACCTCCAGCGGGTCACCACCAAGAACGAGACCCACTCGCACTTCGGCCCCCTCGCCGTCGCCCGGGCGGCCCCCGAGGGCACCGCCGCCACCGGCATCACCTGGTCCACCGGCCCGCTGCGCCGGATCGCCCTGCTCAGCCACTGGGCGGGCGAGGCGATGGCCGAGGTCTTCAGCGCCCGGCCGGAGGCCTTCGAGACGGTGCGCCCCCGACGGCGCCCGCTCGCCTTCGCCGAGGGCCCCCTGGTCCGGCTGTACGCGTTCGAGTCCACCACCGGCATGCCGGACGGCTGGCGCTTCGTCGCGGTGAAGTCCGACACCTTCGACACCCACCGCTCCTGGCTCTGGGAGCACTGCGACGGGGAACGCACGGTGGCGCGGCTGCGCGCCGCCTGGGCCGAACGCCCGGACCGCCCGGCCGACCTCGACTTCGACCACGTGCTCGCCGAACTCGTCGACCAGGACTGGCTGATCGGACGCTGGGAGATCCCGATCGGGTCCACCGACGTGCTGCGCTCGCTCGCCGGGCACCTCGCCGAAGACTCCCCCGACCTCGCCGTGGTGCGCCGCTTCGAAGACGGGCTGCGCCGCTTCGCCGAGGGCCCGACGGTGCGGCGCGCGGCCCTGCTCGGCGAGCTCAAGGAGGCCTTCGAGGAGGTCACCGGGTCGGCGGCCAACCGCTCCGAGGGCCGGCACTACGCCGACCGGAGCATCCTCTACGAGGAGGCGTACAGCCCGGTCGAGGACGTCGTCCTCGGCCCGGACGTCACCGGGCTGATCGGCCGCGAGCTGTCCGCGGTCTACGACCTGACCCTGCTCGTCCCCCGGCTGCGGATCCGCCGCGAACTGGAGGTCCTGCGGCACTGGACGGCACGGCGCTTCGGCCTCGGCACGCCCGTACCGCTGCCGGACTTCTACGCCGCCTTCTTCGCCGACAAGCCGCGCCTCGCCGCGCAGTGCGAGGAGGTGGACCGGGAGATCGAGGCGCTCGACCGCGAGGTCGTCGCCCTGCTGCTGGACGGCGCCGAGGACGGCCGTCCCGAGAGCGTCGTCGACCGGGCCCGGCTGGAGGAGCTCCTCTCCCGCCACCCGGACACCCCGCCCGCGCTGTGCAACCCGGACGTGATGCTCGCCGCGCCGGACGCCGCCGCGATCGCGCGCGGCGACTTCCTCGCCGTCGTCGGCGACTGCCACGCCGTGCGCGAGGCGCTCACCCACTCCAGCTTCGCCCCGATGCTCCAGGCCGAGGCGCCGGAGCTGCTGGACGAGATCCACACCCGGTACCGGGAACTGCTCGACGAGGACGAGGTGCTGGTCGACCTCTCCCGCTCGCACCCCGACAAGACCGGTGCCCAACTCACCTACCCCTGCCCGGACCTGGAGGTGTACGGGCTCTCCCCGAAGGCCCGCGGCGACGTCCTGCGGCCCGACCGGCTGTACCTGGTGGCCACCGCCGACCGGATGGAGCTGCGCGCCCACGGCCTGGCGGGCCGGCTGAAGCTGCTCGCCCCGCTGGCCGGCGGCCCCAGCATCCGCCAGGACCCGCTCTCCCCGTTCGCCTTCCCCCGGCACTTCGGCGGGGTCGGCATCCGCGACCGGGACCGCGACCACGTGCCCCGCATCCGCTGCGGCCGGATCGTGCTGCACCGGGAACGCTGGCGCATCCCCGCCGAGGCGCTGCGCGGCTGGAGCCCCGGCGTCCACCGGTCCAAGGGCGACGCCCCCGAGTTCGCCGCCGCCCGCAGGCTCCGCCGCGACCTCGGCCTGCCGCGCCACGGCTTCCTGAAGATCCCCGGCGAGCCGAAACCGGTCTACGTCGACTGGGAGTCCCCCCTCATCGTCCGGCAGGTCCTCCGGCTCGCCCGGAGGACGGCCGCCCCCCTGGAGTTCAGCGAAATGCTCCCCGCCCCGGAGCACCTCTGGCTCGACATCGACGGAGAACGTCACACCAGCGAGCTGCGTTGTGCGGTCTTCTCGCGCCGGTCCCACTGAGTGCTCCACGTCGAGGACCCACGCCCTCACCGACCGAAGGCACCGCTCATGACCAAGAGCTGCATCGTCCAGTTGCCCTTCCCCTCCAGCCACGACCCCGACCCGAACCTGTCGCGCTACTACGACGACTACGACCGGCGCTTCCGGGCCCTGCTGCCCGAGTACTTCATCCCGACCGACGGCCTGTGGGAGATGCCGCTGTGGGTCGCCCACCTGACCGCCCTGCTGAACACCGCGGGGCTCGACTCCGTCTTCCGCGACCTGTCCAGGACCCCGGCCGAGCCGGAGGACTGCGCCGAACCGCTGCTGGACGCGACCGCCCCCGGTGACCTGGTCCTGATGTCCCCGCTCGCCCAGAACCTCCGCCTCGCCCTGGAGGTGGCCAAGCGGCTGGAGCACGCCGGCCGGCGCGTCGTCCTCGGCGGGAACATGGCCCCGCTCGCCCCGGACGGCGCCGTGCACGCCGTGCACCGCGGCCAGCTCGACGCCGGCTTCGTGCGCCGCCTCGTCGAACTCGCCTCCGGCTCCGGCGGCAGCCTGGAGAAGCCCCTGCTGCCCGGCCTGGTCTCCGACCGGATCACCTGGGCGCCGGACTACCGCCACCTCGGCGGCTACCACGGCCGGGTGCCGCTGCTGCGGCTCAACGCCAGCCACGGCTGCCTGTACCAGTGCTCGTTCTGCGGCGACGCCTGGAGCAAGCAGCTCACCCTGGTCGCCAAGGACGCGCTCGCCCAGGAAGTGGACGAGCTGACCACCCGGTTCCCCGACACCCGGCTCTTCTACATCGGCGACAAGACCTTCGGCCAGTCCCGCGAGGCCGTCGGCAACCTGCTGGACGTCTTCCGCGACCGCCCCGGCTACCGCTTCATCGTGCAGACCCACGTGATGCAGGTGAAGGAGTGGATCGTCGAGGCCATGCTCGAACTCGGCGTCGTCGCCGTGGAGCTCGGCTTCGAGTCGGCCGACTCGCAGATGCTGAAGCGGCTCAACAAGCTCTCCCGCGGCCTGGACGACTACACTTCGAAGATCCGTCAACTCAGCGACGCCGGGCTGAAGATCGTCCTCAACATGATGGGCGGCCTCGACGAGGAGACGGAGGCCGCGCACGGCCAGACCGTCGCCTGGATGCGGGAGAACGAATCGGCGCTGTGGCTCTTCAACCTGTACAACTTCGTGCCGTACCCGCTCACCCCGGACTTCCCCAGGCTGCGCGAGCGCATCTTCAACTGGGACTTCGCCGACTGGCGGGAGGACGCCCCGGTCGTCTACCGGCCCCGGCACCTGTCCCCCGAGGCCAGCTGGGACCTGTTCCAGGAGAAGATCGCCGCCGCGCACGACGTCATCCGAACCCCGCTGCCCGTCGCCGCGCCCACCCCGCCCGCCGCGCCCACCGCACCCACGGCGCCCGGCGTGCCCGCCGCGTCCGCCGTGCAGGAGGACTGACATGACCGAGCTCCCCGACTTCGAAGCGCTCCGGAACAGCGTCAAGCCCGAGGACTTCGAGCAGGACCCGCTGCCGGGCTGGGCCGGCGTCGGCACCCTGTTCGGCGCCCCCACCACCACCGCCGACCAGGTGGACGTCGGCGAGACGGGCTGGGTGGTGTCCGGCGTGCCCTTCGACGCCACCGCCAGCTCCCGCCCGGGCGCCGCGGAGGGGCCGCGGGCGATCCGCCAGGCCAGCCTGGTCTTCTCCAGCTACCTCACCAGCCTCGGCCAGTGGCGGATGCTGGACACCCGCACCGGGCAGACCTTCCGCTACCACGCGCCCAGCGTCGCGGACGCCGGAGACCTGCACATCTACCCGACCGACACGGTGAAGACCTTCCAGGCCGTCGCCGCCGAGAGCCGCCGCCTGAGCTGCAACGCCCCGCGCCTGATCTTCCTCAACGGCGACCACTCCTGCACCTTCCCCACCTTCGCCGGCTTCCGCGCCGGCCGGCTCGACCGCGGCGCCGGCCGGGTGGGGTTCATCAACATCGACCACCACTTCGACTTCGGCAACTGGAGCACCCTGCACGGTCCGCTGTACCACGGCTCCAACTCCCGCCGGATCAGCGAGATCCCGCAGATGCGCCCGGAGGACATCGCCTTCGTCGGCGTCGGGGACGTCACCAAGTACGACCAGTTCCGCGGCCTGCTCGACAGCGGCTTCCACGTCGTACCCGGCTCCTCCATCACCCGGGACGGCGCCGCCGCGGCCCTGCGCCCGGTGATCGAGGACCTCGGCTCGCGCTGCGACACCGTCTACGTCTCCCTCGACATCGACGTGCTCGACAGCGCCGCGGCGACCGGCACCGGACACGTCACCATGGGCGGCATCGGCATCGGCGACCTCCTCGACGTCTACGAGGAGCTGCGGGCGCTGCCCGTCGGCGCCGTCGACATCGCCGAGATCGCGCCCCGCTACGACCCGTCCGGCGGCACCGCCCAGATCGCCGCCCGACTGCTCTTCGAGTTCCTGTTCCGCACCGACGTGGCCCCGGCCGAACTCGCGCCCTGGGCCCCCGGCACCCCCTCCGCACCCCAGGAGCACCGGTGAGATTCACCCCCCACGAAGCGCGGTTCGACTGCACCCCGCTGCTCTCCGACGCCCCCGCCGAGCGCGAGCGGGCACTGGACGCCCTCGCCGCCGAGGCCGTCGAGGTCATCCACCGGACCGGCTGGGCGGTCTTCCGGATCGGCCGGCTGCGGCTCGGGGTCGAGGACAGCCGCCGGCTGTCCACCTCCATCGTCGAACGCGTCCGCACCACGCTGATCGCCCGCGGCGCCCCCGCGCGGATGCGGCTGGAGGTCGACCGGGCGCAGCAGACCTACGTGCCCGAGGGCTGCGCCACCCGGACCCTGCTGCCCCACCACGACGGCCAGCACTGCTCGTACCTGACGCCCAGCCTCCAGGACGCCCCCGACTGGGACCCGGCCCGGCGCACCTACGGCGACTCCGGGTACACCACCACCCCCGCGCACAAGATGTACCAGGGCATCTTCCTGCCCGAGGTCGGCGAGGGGCTGAGCGTCACCACGTACTACGACTGGCTCGGCGTGATCGACGAGGTGCTGGAGCGGCGCGGCATCGACCGGGGGCCGGACGCCGCGGCCACCGCGGCGCGCTGGCTCGGCGACAACCTGGCCCGCGGCCTGGAGCGCCAGCCGGAGCACGGCTGCGCCTACCCCTCGGTGGGCGCCATGCTCGGACTGGAGGAGCCGCTCTGGCACGGCCTGTCCTTCCACCACGGCGAGGCCGTGCTGACCAAGGAGGAGCGCCGGCGCTTCCCCGCCGCCGTGCCGCTGGCCCACGGCTGTCCGTGCGGCGAGTGCCGGGGCGAGGCGGCCCGGCTCTTCTGCCACCAGGTGCTCATGGCCACCGGCCTGACCTGGGCGCGGTTCCGCCGCCGCTGGGAGGTGCTCGCCCCGGGCGAGCACTGCGACCTGCTGCTCGGCCACAACCTGACCATGCTGCACGGCGGCCTGGCCGGCGGCGCGGGGCGGATCATCGAGCCGCTCTGCCTGGTCGTGGACGACCCGTCCGGCCCCGAGTACGAGCGCTGGCTGGCCGCCTCCTGGCGGCGCACCCTGCCCGGAGCCCGCTGATGCGGGGGGCCTGCTGATGCGGACCCAGCCGATGCGGGGGGCCTGCTGATGCGGGGCGCGCCCGCCACCCTGGCCACCCCGGTCGACCTGCACCTGCACACCCGGCACTCGGACGGCGACGAGGCGCCGGCCGAACTGGCCCGGCGGTGCGTCGAGGCCGGCCTGCGGGTGGCCGCCGTGACGGACCACAACACCCTCGCGGGCGTCGCCGCCTTCGAGCGGGCCGCCGGCGGGCGCCTCACCGTGGTACCGGCCTGCGAGATCACCACCAGCTGGCGCGGCGAGGAGACCCACTGCCTGGCCTACTTCGTCGACCCCGGCGACGAACCGTTCCGGCAGCGGATCGGGCGCGTCCACGACGCCGAACTGGCCTGGTGGCGCACCTGGACCGACCGGGCGCAGGCCCTCGGGGTGCCGCTCGCCCGGGCCGACGTCGAGCGGCGCCTCGGCGGCGACCGGGTCGCCTACGTCAACGACTACCTGGCCCTGCTGCTGGAGGCCGCCGAGGACGACCCCCGGTTCGCCCCGTACCGCGAGGGCGACGACCGCTTCGCCCGCCTCGTCGCCGACTGGTGCCGGCCCGGCCGGCCGCTGCACGTCGAACACCCGGTCAACCCCGACCTGGTGGAGGTGCTGTCCTGGATCGAGCAGGCGGGCGGGGTCGCCGTCCTCGCCCACCCCGGCCCGCTCACCACCGGCCTGGACGCCCCGCAGTGCGCGGCGCTGCTGGAACCGCTGCGCGCGGCCGGCCTGGCCGGGCTGGAGGTGTGGACCAGCTGGCACACCCCGGCCGACAGCGCCCGGCTCGCCGCGGCGGCCGGGCGGCTCGGCCTGGTCGCCACCGCCGGGTCCGACTACCACGGGGTGCGGGTCAAGCCCTGGGCGACCGGCCCCGGCCTGCTGCCCGCGCTCCCCACCGACCCGCTCGCCGTCCTGGACGCCCTGCACGACCGGCGCCCTCCCGTCCACTCGAGTCCCCAGGTGAGGCTGTGACCACCGTCAACGACCCCCGGACCACCACCACCGAGCCCGGTGCGCGCGTCGCCTGGCAGCTCGCGCCGGTCGTCGTGCTCCGCCAGGCCGGCTTCCCGATGGAACTGCTCGCCCCCCTGGCGGACCCGGCCGCCGCCGAGGAGGCCCGCGAACTCGTCGCCCACGGGCAGCGGTTGAAGGCGCTGGCCGAGGAGTTCAAGGCCGCCCTGCGCCGGCACCCGGTGCCCGGCGCCGCCCGGCTCTCCTCCCCGGCCGGCTTCCTGCTGCCCGTCCCCGAGCCCGCGCTCGCCGCCGCGGCCGCCGCCGTACCCGCCGAGGCGGCCGCCACCCTGCGCGGCTACCAGGACGCCGCCCGGCACTTCGCCGAGGAGCAGACCCGCTTCGCCGCCCGGCACCAGGACCGCCTCGACCGGGCCGGGGCCGCCGTGGTCGAGGCCTTCGGCGACGAACGCCTGCGGCAGGTCCTGCTGCTCTCCAACGACTCCGCCTACCCCACCTTCGCCGCCTGGCTCGACGGCCACGACGGCACGACCGGCCGGCGCACCCGCAAGATGACCGACCTGCTCACCATGTACCTCCAACGGGTCACCACCAAGAACGAGACCCACTCGCACTTCGGCCCCTTCACCCCCGGCCGCCTCGGCACCGCCCCCGGCATCACCTGGACCGGCGAGCGGGAGCTGGAACGGCACGCGCTGTTCAGCCACTGGGCCGCCGAGAAGCTCGCCCAGAGCGCCGCCGCCGTCCCCGGCCTGCTCGACCACGCCCGGCCCCGGCGCCGCCCGCTGTCCTTCCTGCGCGACGGCCGGATCGACCTGTACGCCTTCACCACCCGCGACGGCCTGGACACCGACTGGGACTTCCAGCACCTCGGCGGGCGGCCGGTGGAACCGTACGAGGCCTGGCTGTGGCAGCACTGCGACGGCGAACGCACCCTGCGCGAACTGCGGCAGGCCTGGCAGGACGAGCTGCCCGGCCCCGTCCCCTTCGACACGGCCCTCGCCGAACTCGCCGACCGCGAATGGGTGGTCGTCGAGTTCGAGATCCCGATCGGCGACCACCGGCCGCTGGCCGCCCTGCGCGAGCAGCTGCTCGCCGCCCCCGCCGAACCGGCCGCCCCGCTGCTCGCCGCGATCGACGGCTTCGAGGCGGACCTGACCCGCTTCGCCCGGCTGCCGCTGCCCGACCGCGCGGCCGCGCTCGCCGCCGGCAAGGCCCGGTTCGAGCAGCTGACCGGCGGCCCCGCCAACCGCAACAGCGGCCTGCACTACGCCGACCGCAGCATCCTGTTCGAGGAGGCCCGCGGCCGGCCCGCCGACCTGACCGTCGGCCCGGACCTCGCCCGCTTCATCACCGACGAGCTGTCCATCGTGTACGAGACCGTGCTGGCCGGCCCGCGCCTGCGGATGCGGCGCGAACTGGTCATCCTCACCCGGTGGGTGGCCGAGCGCTTCGGCCCCGGGGTGGAGATCCCGCTGGACGTGCTCTACGCCGAGTTCTTCCGCGACCGGGACGCCATCGCCCGCGAGTGCCTCGCCGTCGAGGCCGAACTCGCCGAACTGGACCGGGCGATCGGCGCCGCCCTGCTCGGCGGGGCCGCGACCGACCCGGACCGCTCCGAGGTCGTGGTGGACCGGGACCGGATGGCGGCCGTCCTCGCCGGCCGGCCCAGCAGCCCGCCGGCCGTCTGCGACCCGGACGTCCTGTTCGCCGCCGCGAGCCGGGAGGACCTGGCCGAGGGCCGGTTCACCGCCGTCATCGGCGACTGCCACGCGGTGCGGGAGGTCATCACCCACACCAGCTTCGGCCCGCTGATCCAGGAGCACACCCCCGAACTGCTCTCCGAGGTGTACCGCGGCTACCAGTCCCTGCTCGCGGACGACGAGGTCCTCGCCAACCTGTCCCGCGGCCACCCCGACAAGTCCTCCACCCAACTCGTCTACCCCTGCCACGACCTGGAGGTCTACGGCCGCTCCGCGCAGACCCGCGACCGGGTCCTGCAGCCCTCCCAGCTGTACCTGGTGCTGCGCGGCGACCGGCTGGAACTGCGCGCCCGCGGCGTCGAGGGCCGGCTGCGGCTGATGGCGCCCCCGGCCGGCGGCCCGAGCATCCGGCAGGACCCGCTCTCCCCGTTCGCCTTCCCCCGCCACTTCGGCGGCGCCGGACTGAACGCCCCCCACCTCGCGCACATCCCGCGCATCCGCTGCGGCCGCGTCGTACTGCAGCGCGAGACCTGGCGCATCCCCGCCGAGCGGCTGCGCGACACCACCGCCCTCGGCCGGCCGACCGGCCGGGACGACGCCGCCCGGTTCGTCGCCGCCTGCCGGCTGCGCGCCGAACACCGGCTGCCCCGGCACGTCTTCGTCAAGGTCCCCGGCGAACCGAAGCCGGTCTACGTCGACTGGGAGTCCCCCCTGCTGGTACGGCAGTTGGGCCGGCTGGCCGCCAGGGCCGAAGGCACCCTGGAGATCTCCGAGATGCTGCCCGCCCCCGACCAGCGCTGGCTGGAGGTGGACGGCCACCGGTACACCAGCGAACTGCGCTGCGCCGTCTTCTCGGCGGGGGACGGCGCCGGCGCCTGGGACAGCGCGCCCGCCGGGCCGGAATCCCTTCCGGAGCCGCGCGGGTGAGCACCGACACCGCCGTCCGTCCCGCCTCCGGCTACCACCGGGTCATCGGCGCCGCGGCCTCCTCCGCGATCGGCGACGGCATGCGCTTCGCCGCGCTGCCGCTGCTGTCCACCGCGGTGCTGCACGACGCCTTCCAGGTGTCCGCCGTCACCGCCGCGACCACGCTGCCCTGGCTGCTGTTCGCCCTGCCCGCCGGGGCCTACGCCGACCGCTTCGAACGCCGCCTGCTGATGGTCCTCGCCGACCTGCTGCGCGCGGCGGTGCTGGTCCTCGCCGTCGTGCTGCTCGCCGCCGACCGGCTGACCTTCTGGCCCCTGCTCACCGCCGCCTTCCTGCTGGGCGTCGGCGAAGTGCTGTTCGACTGCGCGTCCTTCGCCCTGCTGCCGAGCGTCGTGCCCGAGGAACGCCTGGAGTCGGCGAACGGCCGGCTCTTCGCCGTCCAGACGATCGGCCGCGACCTGCTCGGGCAGGTCGTCGGCGGCGTGCTGTTCACCGTGGGCCGGGCCGTTCCGCTGCTGATCGACGCGGTCTCCTTCCTGGTCTCCGCGGTGCTGCTGCGCGGCATCCGCGGACCCGCCCCGGACCCAGAATCCGAACCCGAACCCGGATCGCTTGCGGAAAAGCCCCGCCCCCGCCTGCTGGCGGACATCCGCGAGGGCGTCGCCTTCGTCCTGCGCGATCCACTGCTGCGCGCCCTGACCGTCTCCGCCGGTGTCATCAACGCCGTCTACCTGGGCCAGATCGCCGTCTTCGTCATCCTGGTGCACGACGTGCTGGGGCTTCCGGACTCCGCGTACGGGGCGCTGCTGGCCGCCGGGGCGGTCGGCGGCGTGATCGGCAGCACGGTCGCGAGCCGGCTGTCCACGGCGGTCGGCCGGGTCCCCGCGCTGGTCGGCGGCCTGGCCACGATGGGCCTCGCCGGCCTGGCGGTGGGGGCGACCGACCGGGTGTGGGTGGTGTCCGCCGCCTACTGCGCCACCGGCTTCGCCCTGATGGTCTGGAACGTCGTCGCCGTCTCGCTGCGCCAGACGATCATCCCGGACCGGATGCTCGGCCGGGCCACCGGCGTCTACCGGCTCTTCGCCTGGGGCACGATGCCCCTCGGCGCGCTGGTCTTCGGCCGGGTGAGCGCCTCCGCCGGGCCGCGCGCCGCCTTCGCCCTCGGCGGCGCGATCACCCTGCTGACCTGCCTGCCGATCGCCTACGCCCTGCTGAAGGACAGCAGGGTGACCGACCGTCGCAAGACTCCCGAGGATGCGCAATGAGCGAGCGTTTCGCCGTACTGGACCGACTGGCCGAACAGTGGGGCCTGAGCGGCCTCGAACTCGTCGGCAAGGGACTGGAGTTCACCGTCTTCCGGGCCCGGGGCCGGGACGGCGCGCCGGTCGCCGTACGGCTCGCGCACCGGCGGTTCGACTCCAACGCCAACGACCCGTACGTCGACACCCGCGCCCTGCTCGTCCAGGAGCATGCCATCGCCCGGCACCTCGCCGAGCACGGCCTGCCCGTCGCCCGGGCCCGGGAACTGGTCCTCGCCGACGACCCGAACTCCCCCGACGTGCTGCTCTCCGACTACGTCGACGACGACGGCTCCCCGCTCGACTCCCACGCCCTCGGGCAACTCCTTGCCCGGCTGCACCAGGTGGCGCCGCCGCGGCTGCACCCCGTCGCCGCCGAGGGCGGCAGCACGGTCGACGTCCTCACCACCCGGATAGGCCGCCGCTGGGCCGAACTCGCCCGCCACGTCGACGACCTGCCCGAGCCCCCGGCCGCCGACCTCCTGGCCCGTCACCTCTCCTCCCTCACCGGGACCAGCCTGCTCCACCTCGACGTCCGCAGCTCCAACATCCGCCGCAGCCGGGGCCGCACCACCGCCCTCCTCGACTGGTCGAACGCCCTGCTCGGCACCCCCGCCCTGGAGTTCGGCCGCCTCGCCGAGTACGCCCGCTACCCGGAGAACGACCTCGACCTGGCCGCCCTGCGCGCCGGCTACGCCACCGTCGCCCCCGTCCCCGACGAGGACGACCCCTGCCTCCTCGCCTGCCGCCTGGACGCCGCCCTGATGCTCGCCCTGGTCTTCCTCTCCGAAGCCCCCGACCCCACCCGCGGCCCCACCGCCGCCACCCACGCCCGCGACCTGGCCCTGCGCCTCACCGCCCTGTAGCGGCCGAACGGGGCCCCGAACACCCGGATCACCCGCTCGCACCCGCCTGTCGGGGTCGTCCACGACCACAGCCGCAGTAACGCCGAGAGGTCCTCGCCGACATGTGTCGGCG
>NZ_JBHXEM010000079.1:0-40075 GCF_042724755.1 Kitasatospora sp. NPDC127067
GCACCCCGACCAGCAACGACTGACAAGATCAACAGAAGACGCGAGGGTCAGAACTCAACCGACGAGAAAGGGTCACCGTTCAACCGCCGCCGACAACGGCCTTCAAGCCCGCCGAAGCGGCCATGTGATCCAGGTGCGGGAGCGGTCTTCGACAAGGACGGACACGTCCGGATCTCCTGCGGGCTCCTCGCCGAGGTGAGTCTCGGCACGAGCGTTCGCGTTACGACGTACAGCCGACGACAACAATCGAGTCGCCTCGCTCAACCGCCCGAAGCGAGAAACGACCCGTCGCGTCGACAGGGACAGCGGGCTCTCTCGATGACGCGCCTTCTGATTGTGGCCGACAGATGGTTCCGGCAATCCAAGGATGGCTCGGGACGAGGTGGGCCCTTCGTCACGCCCGGTCGGGGGTGATCACTGAGCCGCCCGACCGCGTGAACCACCGCTGTCAGTCATACCCGTGGCCGCCATCACTCTTACTGATGAAGCAGGAGGCGCTGAGCCAAGAGCCCCTTAAAGTGTCTTGATTATTGCCAACTCCGCGGTACGCTTCTCTCATGTCTGAGCTGCGAGAGAACCGACCTCACCTGGGTACCTGTGTCGAGCTGTTCGCGGGGGGCGGCGGCCTCGCCATGGGGGTTCACAACGCGGGCTTCCGGCCGCTCCTGGTGAACGAGTACGCCAATCGGGCGGTCGAGACGCTTCAGATGAACGACATGCCTGGCGGCGGGGCTTGGCCGCTCAAGCCTGGGGACGTTCGCCTCCTGGTCGATGACTTCAAGGACCTGGAAGGCGAGGTCGACATCCTCGCCGGCGGCCCTCCATGCCAACCGTTCAGCCTCGGCGGCGCACACAAGGGCATGGAGGACGAGCGGAACATGTTCCCGCAGATGTTCCGTGCGATCCGCGAGATGCGGCCGAAGGCAGTCATCTGCGAGAACGTGCGCGGCCTGCTGCGTCCGTCCTTCAAGCCCTACTTCGACTACATCCTTAACGAGCTGCGCCTCCCCTTCGTCAAACGAGAGCCCGACGCCTCCTGGGAAGACCACAACGAGGTTCTGGAGAAGCTCATCGCCAACGACTCCGTGCCCACTTCGGAGCGTTACGTCGTGAAGTATCACCAAGTCAACGCGGCGGACTACGGTGTGCCCCAAATCCGCCATCGGGTCATCATTGTCGCGTTCCGCGCGGACCTTGGCGTGAACTGGGAAGACTTCGAACCGCGGCCAGCCTACTCAGACGAGGCACTCATCCACTCCATGCGCGACGGCGGCGAGTACTGGTCGGAGGGCCGCCACGCAGATGTCGACGATGACGTAAAGGACCGAGTCATCGCCAGCCTCCCCGACCTCGACCTTGAGGATGAGAAGGTCCAGGAGAAGCTGCGGCTCAAGCCGTGGCGCACGCTCCGGGACGCGATCAAGGGCATCGATGAGAACGAGGGAACCCCGCTCGAAGAGGTGTCGGTCGACGCGGTGAAGAATAAGGGCCAGGTTGGCCCCATTCAGGATCATTTCGGCTGGCCTGGTGCCCGCACCTACACAGGGCACACTCCGAACGTCCTGGACCGGCCGGCGAAGACCGTGAAGGCTGGTGTGCATGGAGTTCCGGGTGGTGAGTCCGTCATGCAGCTCGACGACGTCACATTCAACGGGACTGGCTATCGCTACATGACTGTTCGCGAGACCGCGCGTGTCATGACCTTCCCGGACGATTGGCGGCTTGCTGGACCTCGCGGCGAGAAGATGCGTCAGCTCGGTAACGCCGTGCCGGTTAAGCTCGGTGCGACCTTCGCCGAGGCAGTAGGAACGGCGCTCAAGTCCGTCGGAGCGCTCAAAGACTCAGAGAAGAAGCAGTGACTGAAGCCGCCGCTGCTCATCAGCGGCGTTGGAACGACCGAATGCCGCCGGACCGGGCGTACAAGCCTCGCGCCGAAATGACGCGGGCTGCACGCTCTGCGGAACAAGACCGAGCCGCTGGCGGGCGACACCGACGTGCTGTCCTGCTTGGCGACGGGGGGTTCGCACGGGCTTCGATCGCGCTGCGCCTGTATCGCAAGACCCGACGCATCCGCGCGTACCTCCGCTGGTCCGACAAGGGCGAGACCGAGGAGAAGTACGTTGGCGACGTCGACAGCGCGACCCGGGCGGCGAACCTGGCCCTGGCCTGGGAGAAGGCGCGCGCTGCACATCTAGTAACCGACGAGCCGCTCCCAGCGGAGTCGACTGCGGTGTCCACCGCCGTCCGCGCGGTCATGGTTGCGAACAAGGGGCGCGACACCAAGCCTGAACTCATACTGCGCTCGGCGTTGCACCGCAGGGGGCTCCGGTACCGGGTTGGCATGAGGCCGCTTCCCGAACTCCCGCGTACGGCGGACATCGTCTTCACCAAGGCGAAAGTCGCGGTGTTCGTTGATGGTTGCTACTGGCACGGATGTCCTGACCACTACCGACCCTCGAAGCGACGAGCCGAGGCGTGGCAGAACAAGATTCAGACCAATCGTGATCGCGATGCCGCGACCAACCTCGCCCTGCGCGAGGCGGGATGGACAGTAATCCGCGTCTGGGAACACGAGGACGTCGAAGAAGCTGCCGGACGTATCGCTGAAATGCTCGCCCCAGGCAATGCCACGGGTAGTGGCCAATGAGGGACGAGCCGACCCTTCTGGGCACTTCACACAGAAGAGTACATATCTCAGGGAGCTGATTCTGACTAGGCTCCCTAGTCGGCGACAAGCCCTTGCTGAACCCAGTGGCTACGTATGAATTCCCGCGATTGATCGGCTGACTGCTTGCTGGCTTCAGGCATTCGCTCAGGCGCCGACCACGGCCGGCCAGGGTGCAGCTCGTCCCATGGCGGTCGGGCTTGGTTGCTCCGCTTCCCCCCGGGCGCATGGTTACCAAAGCCGTCCACCACGGTGTTCCACACTGGCCGGAACT
This sequence comes from Kitasatospora sp. NPDC127067, assembly GCF_042724755.1. NCBI lineage: Bacteria > Bacillati > Actinomycetota > Actinomycetes > Kitasatosporales > Streptomycetaceae > Kitasatospora > Kitasatospora sp. NPDC127067. Next base: position 2,940 of record NZ_JBHXEM010000079.1, read on the forward strand.
GTCGAATCATGAGCTGTTCGGCGAGGGAAACAAAGAAGTCCACCGCAACCAGATAGCGCACGCGGAAGTCCTCCACTGCCATGTCACCGGCATGTTCCAGCGATGCGCGATGCTCCCTGATCCGTTCCCAGAGTGGCACTTCGTCCTCTTCGCGAGTCGCCAATCCCTTACGGCCGCCCGGGTACACCGCCTTGCCGACGTAAATGGGTGTGCGACAGCCGTCGGCGATGGGGCGATAGAGCTCGTGATCACCTACGTAGTAGATCGCGTAGATCCCGGCGCCAAACATGGGAGGCACCTCGGTGATAGGCGCAGGTTCCATCTCGAGCATCCGCATCTCGATGCTCCGGCCCAGGTTCTCAAGCTTGAGAGGGTCGTACGGCTCGGGTCGCACGGCGTTCTTCCTCCAACCACCCCTCCTACTAACCAACTTCGCTGGCTCCATTGTCGGTTCAGCCTCCTCGGACACCGGTTCCGCCCCTCCCCTGGTAGGCATCGTGATCAATCGCGCACCAGACTACGGGTGGGTAGCTCCGTGCTCCAGGTAGACCATCTCGGAGCGTGCTCGAGCCACACAGGCGGCGTGGACGCGGCGGGCGAGGCGCGGGATGAGGACTTCGTCGGGCTGGTCGGTAGTGTGGAAGGCGTACTCGCTGATCTCAACCTGGTCGACGGTGATGCGGTCGAGCTCGTCGGCCGGGAGGACGCCGCCGTCGAAGACGAAGAGGAGCTTGTCGCCCTCGGTGGGGTGGGGTGCCCAGTCGGCGACGAGCAGGCGGCCGATCGGCGGGGTGATGCCGAGTTCCTCCTTGACCTCTCGGGCCGCGCCCTCGCTCGGGGTCTCGCCGGGGTGGAGGTAGCCGCCCGGGATCTCCCAGCCGGGCTTGTAGGTCGGCTTCACGAGGAGGACGCGGTCGTCCTCGTCGAAGAAGAGGACCCCGGCGGCGGTTCGGGGCTGAGCACTGGCCTCGGGCGGGCCAGGGCAGCGCGTAGGTTCGGCACCACTCACGGATTCGGGTTCACTCGCGTTGGGGCGCGGGCTTCGACCCGCTTCCGCAGGCTCCGGGCGGCCGGACCGCGTGAGCGGCTTGGGTGACCGGGCGGGCGGGCTCACTGACTCGGATGGCGGAGGCGACGATAGCGTGGTATCCCTCACGACGGCCCGAGGAGAGGGCGTCGCCGGATCACCCAGCACGCGGACCGTCGGTTTCCGGTAGCGAACGGCTACACCAGCCGCGGTGGTGAGTTCCACCAGCTCAAGTGTGAGGTCGCACGTCGTAGGGCCGCCGGCCTCGGTCAGGGCACACTGAAATTCGGCAACAGTCTTGGCCAGCTCCCAAGAGCTGCTCACGAAGCGGAAGACACCGAGTGCCGGCTTCTCGGCGAGCTGGAAGTCGATGCTGATGCTGGGGATGGGGCCTCGACCGGACTTCGCCTCCAGCCTGCGGCCCTCGATGCTTTCTGGACACCCACACGGCTTGCCGGCATCCGCCTCCGGCGCGAGCAACCGGGTGCCGTCGCAGTCGTGGAGTACCTGGCCTTTGTAGCCGAAGAGCAGCATGCGGGCCTGGACGGCGGATGGTCCTTCAACGATGATCCGCACCGTGTCGTAGTCGGTCAGCACCTCCAAGGAGTCCTCGGCCGTCGTCTCCCACTTCGTGGGCTCACCACCGAGCAGACTCGCGACACCCGCGGCAACGTCCGGGGCAGCCATGGTCACGCGCCACGCGTCCAGCGCCTGCGGTCGGTTGTCCACCAGCCGCCCCGCCCGAAAACGGCCGACGTAGTCCGACTGGCTCTCCGAGCCGCTGCCAGAATCCTGTCCTCTGCTTGCCACAGCCCGCAGCCCTTTCTCACGCAAGCGACGCCCCGTCAGGTTGGACGTCGAACCTCCCAGCCCGTGATGAGCGTATTCCGGGAAGGGGCAGCCTTGATGCGATCCACTGTTGGGCCTCGGTCGCATGTCCCCTCCTCACATGCATGCTGCTGCCCGTCTCGTAGCGTCAGAAGCGATTCCCAAACCGAGGGGCATGGCCGTCGCTCGAACTTCTGAGCAGACCAGGCTCGTTCGGGTGATCGCTCCGCGGTCAGCGCATAGGAGAAGGGCCTCCTGCGCAGTTCGGTGATGTCGAGTCAACGAACCATCAGGAGGCCCTGGTGCCCCACTGTGACGCGTCCGCACTGCCCGCGTCCAGCTCCGGCATGTCGTGCGATTGCCTCGCACACCGGCTCGGGAATGCCGCTGACCAGCCGGACCGTGTCCGCCAATACGCCAGCGACCTGACGGACACGGAATGGACCTTGGTCCGGCCGCTGCTTCCGGTGCCGGCCTGGCTGAACGGGCAAGGGGGCCGCCCGGAGGGCTTCTGCCACCGCCAGCTGATGGACGCGGTGTTGCTACCTGGTCGCCGAGGGCGTGCGCTGGGCGAGCCTGCCGGCCGGCTTCCCCAAGTGGCGGGCTGTGTACCGGTTCTTCCGCCGCTGGCGCGACAACGACCTGATCAAGGAACTGTACGGCCGGCTTCGCGCCCGCCTGCGCGAGCTGGCCGGGAAGACGGAAGAGCCCACCGCCGCGATCATCGACTCCCAGTCGGTGAAGGGCGACGCCACCGTGCCCGCCTCCTCGCACGGCTACGACGCGGGAAAGAAAATCAACGGCCGCAAGCGGCACATCGCCGTCGACACCCTCGGCCTGCTGCTGGTCGTGATCGTCACCGCGGCCTCCGTCAGCGACCGCGAAGCCGGCCGCGACCTGCTTGAGCGTCTGCGCGCCCGGCACCGCACCATCACCCTGGTCTGGGCCGACGGCGGCTACACCGGCTGGCTCGTCGACTTCGCCTCCGCGGTCCTCGCTCTCGCCCTGACCATCGTCAGCCCCGACGACGTGTCCGGGTTCACCGTGCTGCCGCGCCGCTGGGTCGTCGAACGCAGCTTCTCCCACCTGATCCGGGCCCGGCGCCTTACCCGGGACTACGAGACCCGCACCGACAGCGCCGAGGCCATGCTCTGGTGGGCCGCGAGCATCCCCGCCACCCGGCGACTGGCCCGGCGGGGCGCCCCCGCGCCCCGCCGCCTCAGCCGGCCCGCCCCGACCGCGGCCTGAACAACCCCGGCCCCTCCTCGCTCAGCCACCCACGCTCCACCAGCCGCTTGGCGCGGAACCGAGCGGCCTGCTCCCGCGCGTCACTGGCCCGCCAACCAAGATGCTCGCGCATTCGCCGGGCCCGCACACCGCCCCCGCCACCGGCCGCGTCATCCTCGACCAGCGCCACGATCGCCGCGCAGTCGCCCGGCAGCACCGCAACATCCAACCCCTGATGCCATCGCGGCACTTCGACCCTGGACGCAACACCACTCACGGCCTCCGCCGCCCCGGCGTCCGGCACGTCCCGTGCTGCGGCCAGGGCATCGACGACCTCCTCACGGGCAACGGCCGCGCGCCGCGCGGCCTCCTCCGCCTCCGCCACCGCCGCCCGGACCCGCTCCAGCTCGGCACGCAGTTCCTCCACCCGGGCCAGCGCGGCCCGTTCGCGTTCCTCCAGCAGTCCCATCACCGATGGCATCCGCCACCTCCGCACAAAACGAGCGTGAGCACAGCGGATCCAGCCTGCCTACCCGGCGGCGACTACATGCCTGAACAGCGAAAACTTGAAGCTACGTCCGCTTTGAGAATCGCTTCTCAGCCCACGCACCGGCGAGCTGGGCGCGGAGGTGGGCCTGGCGGGCGTGGTGGTGTTGTCGCTCCAGCCGCCAGGCGCAGAGGTGGCAGGCCGCGAGGGTGACGGTCTCGCCTTCGACGGTGAGTGTGCCCAACTCGGCGACTTGGGTGACTTCCTCGCACTTGAAGCAGAACCCGGTCGTCCACGCGAAGCGGAGTCGGAACTCGGCGGGCGGGTTCCGGTCACGTCGGAGTCTCACGTCCTGTCGCTCCAACTCGACCGAGGTAGGGGGAGAGAGCTGGAAGAGGTGACGTCGCGGCGCTGGATCTCGCGCTCGATGACGAAGGCGACCTCGGGCCACGGCAGTGCCATCGGTGCGGTGAGGCTCCAGAACCCGTGGCTCGCCCGGACCAGGGCGCTGACCCCGAGCGGTGCCGCGTCGGCGGGAACGCCGGCAAGGATACGACGGAGTATCCCGCCGGCCCCTCGTGCCGCAGGGGCGATGCCGTTACCGACGAGCAGCGTCGCGGTTCGAACGGCGTCGAGCACGTCGGCGTCCATACCGGCCGTCGCGAAGCGGCCGAAGGCCAGCTCCCACCACGGGCGACGGGTGCGAGCCCAGGCCAGGCGCTCAAGGCCGGAGCCCAGGTCCACCGCCATGCAGCTGGGATCCGCAGCATTCCAGAGCAGGACGATGTCACCGATGGGAAGGTCCAGGTGTCGGAAGTGCACTGTGAGGCCGCAGACTTCGCGGCGTTGCCAGATGGCGTTGCGGCCATGGATGGTGAGGTGTCTGGCGTGGAGCCCGATGCCGGACAGCACTGTGAGCCAGTGATCGAAGATTTCGGTGAACTCGGCTGTCCGAGTGACGGGTTCGATGCGCGAGATGTTGACGAACGAGGTGAGGAACCCCTCCTTCAGAGCGCCGACATGGTCCCGCTCACCGGTCAGTCGGACAACCGGCTGGGGAAGGTAGCCACGGCGGAAGACGTACGGCTTGCCGTCCTTGAGGAGGGGGTCGAGCGCTTGGACGGCGGAGATCGTCAGCTCGGTGTCCCAGCCCCACCGCATGGGCAGCGGCCTCGCACGGGCGACGCCCGCCGCACGGAATCCACTCTCCAACTGCTGCAGCAGACCAGCCCACTGGAGCGGTCGACTGGCCGGACGGTACGGCGTCCCCCGGCCGCGGTGGCGGATCTCGAAGCGGCCGTCAGTACCGTGCTCAATGTCCCACTGTGGGCCGAGCCCGAGGCGGTCGCTCAGGAGATCGAGCGGCCTCGACGGTGAGTCCGCGGTCAGCACGGCCGGGTCGCCAGAGCGCGGAAGTGCCGCTCGGGGTCGAACCGGCTCAGGCCGACGTCCTGCACGGTCGGCGCGTCCAGTCGCAGGCACCGCTCGATCGCTGCCGCAAGCGCCAAGGCCGCGTCCTCGTCGGCGTGTTCAGGATCGACCCTGGCAACGACCCCGGTGCTCTCGCACAGAGCCGCCTCCGCACAGGTGCCGTCTCGCCAGCAGAGCGCGGCGACGGGTGTACCAGCACGCAGGGACTCCCCGAACACGGCGGCGCCGGCCTCCACGTAGCTTCGTGAGCAGGTGTAGACGTAGACCGAGGCATCGGAGAACGCGGCCGTCTTGGCCACCCCTCCGACTTCACCGACCCAGCTGACGTGATCGGCTGCGAAGAGTGCCTGGTGATGTCGCACGTAGTCGTTGTCGAAGACCGGTCCGACGATGCGTATCCGCCGGCCGAGCAACTGGGCCGCGCGCACCGCGAGGTGCGGCGCCTTCTCCTCGTCGATCCGGCCGAGCCAGACGAGGTCGCGGCCGGGCCTGGCGGGAGGTTCGGCTTCACCGAGCCCGAGGTGGACTGCGTGCTCCAGCACCGGCGTGTGGGCGGCGTACAGCCCCGCCATCTCGGGCGAGTAGCAGTACAGCCGGGAGCGCTTCGCGTCGAAGGCGTCGGCGGCGTGCCGGAAGACCGGCGAGTGCTGGAAGGTCGCGACGTCGCAGTCGAGATCGGCCCAGACCCGACGCCACCCGGGGAGCGATGGGTACTCGTGTCCGACCACGAGCAGGTCGTAGCCGGTGGAACGCAGGTCACGAGTCTGCCGGGTACCCGGCTGGAGGTCCTCTAGGCGGACCGGGCGCAACGCCCAGTCGTCCGCGAGGTTGGTCCTCCAGCCGGGGCCGAGGAGGTGTACGTCGGCGCCTGCGGCTCGGGCGCCTTCCGCCACTGCCCAGAGCCAGCGTTCGATCCCGCCGTAGCCGACGGGTGGGAAGGTGTAGCTGCTGGGGAAGTCGCAGATGCCGACTAACACTTATGCCTCCGTTGTTCCGTCCGCCGAGATCCGGCGGAATCCGAGGTAGGGCACCAGGGCCTCGGGCAGGACGATGGAGCCGTCCTGCTGCTGGCACTGTTCGAGAAGGGCGGCCAGGGTGCGGCCGATGGGCAGTCCGGAGCCGTTGAGGGTGGCGACGGGCTTGGTCTTGCCGTGCTCGTCACGGGTGCGGATGCCTGCTCGGCGGGCCTGGAAGGAGCCGCAGTCCGAAACGGAGGAGATCTCGCGGTAGGTCTGCTGGCTGGGCAGCCAGACCTCGATGTCGTAGGTGATCTGGGCGGAGAAACCGAGGTCGCCGGCGGCGAGCTGGACGACCCGGTAGGCCAGTCCCAGCTCCTTGAGGCAGGCTTCGGCGTGGCTGAGCATCTTCTCCAGCTCCGCCTGGGAGTCCTCGGGGTCGCAGATGCGGACCATCTCGACCTTGGAGAACTGGTGCTGGCGCAGGATGCCGCGGGTGTCGCGGCCGTAGGAGCCGGCCTCCGAGCGGAAGCACGGGGTGTGCGCCGTGAGGGCCAGGGGGAGTTCGGCGGGCGGGATGATCTCGTCCGCGTAGAGGTTGGTGAGCGGGACCTCGGCGGTCGGGATCAGGAAGAGCTCACGGTCACCCATACCCGTGGCGAAGAGGTCCTCCTCGAACTTCGGGAGCTGGCCGGTGCCGGTCATGGTCTGCCGGGTCACGAGGTACGGGACCGCGTGCTCGACGTAACCGTGCCGCTTGGTGTGCAGGTCCAGGAAGAGCGTCGCCAGGGCACGCTCGATGGCGGCGCCGGCACCGCGCGAGACGCTGAACCGGGAGCCGGAGAGCTTGCTCGCGCGGGCGAAGTCGAGGATACCGAGGGCCTCGCCGAGGTCCACGTGGTCCTTCGGCTCGAAGGAGAAGGACGGCGGCGCGCCGAAGCGACGGATCTCGACGGCGTGCTCGTCCGAGTTCCCCTCGGGGGTGCTGTCGAGAGGCAGGTTGGGAATGGTCAGCAGGAAGTCGCGCAACTCCTGCTGCACCTGCTCCTGCTCCGCCTCGGCCGATCGGATCTCTTCCTTGAGCTCGCGGGCTCGGTCCTTCAGCGTCTCGGTGTCACCGCCCTGGCGGGCCGCCTGCTGGACCTCCTGGGCGACCCGCTTCGACTCGGCCCGCAGCTCGTCGACGCGGGTGATGAGCTGGGACCGGCGGGACTGAAGAGACTCCAACGCAGAGAGATCCAGGGTGTAGCCGCGGCGGGCGAGGCGGCGGACCGCCTCGGAGCCCATCTCGATGAGGGCGCGGGGATCATGCATGGGAGTCTGTCTCCTCCAGCTGAACGGATGGTTCGTCGAAGGTAGCAAGGACGCGCTCGTCCTCTGGCCGCGACGACCATCCGCCCGCTGCTACGGTCTCCTGCTCCTCCGCGGCCAGGTCGTCGAGCAATGTCCCTACGAGCCTTTCGAGTTCGTCATCCTCGATCCCGACCAGGTACAGGCAAGGCACCTCATCGAAGAAGATCGGCATGGCCCGACCCGGGCCATCGCGCGAAGTCCGTCTCCGCCACCGCAGCACGGCGGCCAGTAGGCCGTGTGCGACGACCACCCGGGGCGACGGCAGGTGGAGCATCCCTCGGAGTCCCACCAGCATTCTGCGGACGGCTCCACGCTGGGACTCGGCCGCGCCGGGCGGGTGCGCCCATGGTCCGGCGACGACGAGCCAGCGCGCGTACTTGGTGAAGGGTCCGCCTTCGAACCGCCCGTAGTCGACTTCGTTGAGCGCGGGTTCGACCCTGATGGGCCGGTCCGCGTCGCCCATCAACAGCCTGGCCGTCTCACTCGTGCGGGCGAACGCCGAGGCGACCCAGGTGCCCGGCTGAACGGCGGCGACCACGCCGCCGCCGGTCCGACAGGCGACGCGCCCCGCCGGATCCAGCGAAAGATCGACCTTCGGGTCGCCGTTGACGCGGTGGGTCGCGCTGTAGCAGGTACTGGCATGACGCAGGAGGTAGGTGGTCACGCGTGCCCGCTCCTCTCATTCGTCGCCGTGAGGCCGCGGTCGCCGGCCAGCCCCGCGATCACCCGCTCCATCACGGAGGCGCGGTCGTCACCCAGCTCCCGGTAGTAGAGGAGCCCGTCCACGCAGAGGGCGAGGCTCCAATGCCGCAGCCGACGCGGATCGAGGCCGGCGACTGCGACGGCGATCCCGAAACGCTTGCGGGTACCCGTGCCCAGGTCGTAGTAGACGGTCCAGAACGCCCAGTCGAAGACCTCGTCGCCGACCATCGGCAGGGGGTCCGCGAGGACCGGCTTCTGTTCGTCGTCGAAGAGGACGTTCTCCCGGTAGACGTCCGCATGAAGAACCGAAGCGCGCGCCCCGTCCGGGCGCAGACCGGTGACCAAACCCTCGCCGAGCCCCGCCCAGTCGACCGCCAGCTGGGGGCGTTGGGCCGCCAGACGACGGTGCACCCGCGGGACCAGCTCGCATTCGAGGAAGTCGTGAAGACTGGGAAGCGCTGCGGTTTTGTTGTCCGAGCCTCGGCCGAGACGATGCAGCTCCTGCAGAGCGGCGGCTACCGCCTCGAACTCGTGCGTCTCCGGCCCGGCGGAGCCGCCGGGGACGGCGGCGACCACCTCCAGGGCCGCGACACCGAGGTCGTCCGCGCGCTCGATCACCTGGACAGCCGGCCCGGTTGCCCAAATCCCGAGGGCGATCGTCTCGTTGCGATAGCGGTTGTGGTCGGGCCACGCCTTCAACAGAACCTCGCGTCCTCCGGAGCGTTCGTGCGCAACCATCAGCAAGGATGCGTGGCCGGCGTCGTGGTAGCTGCCGAGGGACAACTGCCAGCGGCGTGCGGCCTCGTTGAAGAGCTCGGGCGCGCGGGCGAGCCATCCGTGCACCTCCGGGCCGTAGTGGTCACGTAAGCGCCTCCAGGCGCCGCGCGGGGGCGGGAGCGTGTGCGACTCGGTGCGCATCAGCTGAGCCGGACCCCGTGGTGGACCAGCTCGGCAGTAAGTTCCGGGAAGCCACCGAGAGCCAGGGTCACCTGGGCCCGGACCTTCTCGATCTCCGGATCCTCCGCCGCGAGGCGGATCAGGACCTTCCAGGGCTGGTCGAGCCGCTGACCGGTCGCGCTGACCAGGTGCACCTCGGCGTAGCTGCCGGTCTCCTCGTACAGGCGCTGGGCGAGCCGATTGGCGGCCAGGTTGTACAGCTTTCCGACGTGGTAGACGGGGTTCTTGCCGCTGGCCCCTTCCAGGTTCATCGGGCGCAGCGGGGTGATCAGGCCGTTGACCCGGTTTCCGCGGCCGACGACGCCTTCGTCGCCCGACTCGATGGAGCTGCCGGTGTAGGTCAGGTAGAGCTCGTCCTTCTCGGGGACGTCGCGGGCGTTGAGGAGGAAGGTGATCTCGACGCCGGGGAGGTACTGCTCGGCGAACCGGGCGCACTCGGCCAGGACCTCCTCCTTGTTGGCGAGGTACGCGGCCCGGTGGGGCACGTGCTCGGACTTCTGCGGGACACACAGGATGGCCTCGGCCTTGGCGCCGTCGAAGTGCCCCATCAGCTTCACGTCGGAGCCGCACCAGGGGTTCGCCAGGGTGAACTCGCTGACGCCGGAGAGGTGGTTGACGAGCGCGTGGGCGAACTGCTCGAACGGGGCCATCGGGGCCCAGCCGGTGCCGAGCGAGGTGTCGTTGGAGAGCAGGGTGTGGCGCTCGCGCAGGTCGTCCACCGAGCGGGGCGCGAACCAGCGCGACCGGTCGGTGCCGCTCTCGTCGGTGACCACCGCGCCGGGGCTGGGATTGCTGGTGATGTTGAAGACCAGGTCGAGGTGGCCGACGAGCTCGGGCAGCCGGTCGTGGAAGAACGCCGTGACGGCCTGCTCGACCAGCTCCCGTACCGGGATGTCCTCGCCGCCGCAGGCGTACGCGGCCCGGCCGTTGACCAGCACCCTCACCGGAGCCGTCATCCGGCCGGCGCCGTAACGGACCTCGCAGGAACCTCCGAGCAGGGCGAGCTTGTCGAAGTTGTGGTGGAGCACGGCGCCGAATCGGTCGAGCGTGTAGCGGCTGTACGCGCGGGAGAGTTCCTCGGCCAAGTGGTCGGCGAGGGTGTCGGGGTGGCCGAGTCCCTTGCGTTCCAACAGGACGAGGTCGGTGGGGAGCGGACGCCCGGTCTCGATGGTGATGCTGCTGTTCTCCGCGGTCGTGCTGACTCGCTGCATGGCGATCTCCTCTTCCGTCAGTTCCGCTACGGCGGGCAGGCGCTTCCGTCGCGCTAATGCGCCGAACACCTGCACCTCAAGGCCGTAGCGGTGTGTAATGGGCGCTGAGCGCTGGGAAACATTCAGCACCGCCGGTGAGCGGCCCGACCAGTGCCGGCATTCGGACAGCGACCGCCGTCCACAAGAGACGCCCAGGGGGATCACGTGCCGCGACCGCTGAAGCCTCTGGACCCCACCCGGTCCGCCGCCCACTGGTTCGGCGCGGAGCTCCAGTACTGGCGGAAGCTCAGGGGGCTGAGTCAGGACCGGCTTGGTCAGCTGGTCCACCTGAGCGGGGACCTGATCAGCAAGATCGAGCGGGCGGAACGGCCCTGCAAGCTTCACCACGCCCAAGCACTGGACACGGTCCTCGACACCGGCGGCGTGCTCGCCCGGAGCGTCGCGCTCGCCGAAGCCGAATTGGACAACCGCTCGGGGGAAATGGACAAACGGCGTGGTGCGGCCGTCAAGCCTCCCCGAAAGGATCTGCTCAGGGGCAGGCTGGAATTACCACCCCCAGCCTCCGAGTGGAACGAGTCCGACCCCATGGAACGACGGAACTTCCTCGCCGCGACGAGTGCAGCTCTCGCCGCAGGCCCTCTGGCTCAGCTGCTGACCTCCACCCCGGCTGCTGCCGTACCGGAGGTCGTCCGGCCCGCCGACGTGGAGCAGATCCGCACCGCTGCGACCACGCTGCGCAGCTGGGACAACCTCTACGGCGGTGCCGGCGTCGTGCGCGACACGGCGCTCGCTCAACTCCGCTGGGCTGCAGGCCTCCTGAACAGCCGCTGCCCCGATCCGCTGCGGGCTGAGTTGTTCGGCGCCGTCAGCCGCCTGGCGACCGTGGTCGGCGCCTCGGCGTTCGACGCCTTCGCCCACGAAGATGCCCACCGGCTCTTCGCCTTCGCCACCTCGTGCGCCGAGGAAGTGGACAACTGGCCGCTCCGCGCCATTTCCTACAACCTCCGCTCCCGTCAGGCCATCTGGCGAGGCGATCCCGACTCCGGGCTCACGTTCGCCGAACTCGGTCTGGCCCGTGCCGACCGGCTCTCTCCCGCCGAACGGTCCATGCTCCACAACGCCCGCGCCCGTGCGCTGGCGAAGATGGGCCGCACCCAGCAGACCATGGCCGCGATCGGGGCTTCCGACGACTCGTTCGCCGCCATCGCCCCGGCCACCGAGGGCCCGTGGATGGCGTACTACGACAGCGCCCAGCACCATGGGGACACCGGCCACGCACTGTTCGACCTCGCCCTCGCCGGCCACCCGCCGGAGGAGGCGCTCCGGAGGCTGCAGGCTGCGGTCGACGGGCACGGTGGAGGCTTCGCAAGGTCCCGTGCGTTCTCCCGGACCAAGCTCGCCACGCTCCGGATGGCGGCCAGCGACCCGGAGCAGGCCCTGAGCGAGAGCCGTAGCGCACTCGCCGAGGTCAGCGACCTCCGCTCATTGCGGGCCAACCACGAGCTGGCCGAGCTCGGCCGGGTCGCTCAACGCCACCGCAGCCTTGCCGATATCCGGGACCTGCGGGAACAGATCGCCGCTACGGTGGCGGCGTGAGCGACCCCAGTGACTCCCGTTCCGTCCTCCTCAAGGCGTGTGCGGAGGTCGGCCTCTCCGCGGCGGGGGCCGAACCGATCCGGATCGGCGAGAACGCACTGTGGCGCTTGCCGCTCGGGGTCGTGGCCCGTATCAGTCGTCCTGGGCAGTCGACTGCCGCGAGCCGCGAACTGGCGGTCGCCCGGTGGCTCCGCGACTGCGGGGTACCTGCGGTACGCCCGCTCGACCACCTCCGGGAACCAGTGGACGTGGACGGCAACCCGGTGACCTTCTGGCACGAGTTGCCCCCGCACCGGCCAGGAGCCGCTGCCGACATCGCGCCGCTACTCCGACGCGTCCACCGACTTCCCGTTCCGGACATCCCGTTGGGTGCCCTCGACCCGTTCGTCCGGCTTGACGCCCGGATCGACGATGCGGCCACCCTCGACGACACCCAGCGGCACTGGCTGCGCAGCTGCTTGGCCGAACTCCAAACGGCATGGCGCAACCTCCCCCCAGGCCTGACCACGAGCGTCATCCACGGAGATGCCTGGCGCGGCAATGTGGCGGTCACACCCACCACGAACTACCTGCTCGACTTCGAACGGACCTCGCTGGGGCCTCCCGAGTGGGACCTCACGGCCACCGCCGTCGGCTACGACACTTTCGGCACCGTTTCGGACAGGGAGTACGCCGCGTTCTGCGAGGCGTACGGAGCCGACGTGATGACCTGGGCTGGCTACCCGGTCCTGCGGAGTATCCGTGAGCTCCGGGTCACCTGCTTCGCTCTCCAGCATGCGGCGGCCGATCCGGCTCGACACCAGGCGGAAGCCCACTACCGTCTCTCCTGTTTGCAGGGGGAGAAAGGTCCTCGCCCGTGGGGCTGGACAGCTGTCAGCTGAGATGTCGACCCGACCGCGATGCCTGCACCTGTTTGGCGGGGGCGGAGGCTCCGTACCCGCCCAGCCGAAGTTGGTCAGCGTGTTCGGCGCACCTGGTCGGGTGCGACCGGCGGCGGTGTGATGACCGGGGTAGCCGGTGTGCCGGTGGTGCGATTGACGGTGGTGCGGGCGCGGGCTGCCCTGGTGCGCAGTTCGTCGGGGGTTGCGGCCGGTGCGGGGGTGGGGAGGTTGGCGTCGCGGCGGATGCGCCAGGTGAGGACGGCGGCGGGTGAGTCGGCGGTGGCGAGTTCGCGTCGTCCGGCGGCGTTGGTGAGCAGGGTGGTTGGGTTGTGGCCGGTGGCTTCGGCTTGGGCGAGGGTGGCGGCGAGAGCTGCCCAGTTGTCCTCGGCGAGGAGACGGGTGGCCTGGTCGGCGGGCAGGGTGCGGCGGACGGCGTCGGCCTGCCGGTCGTGGTCGGGCTTTGGGAGGAGTCGGCCTTCGAGGGTGAGGTGGGCGATGGGCTTGGCAGCGTGCCGGGTGTAGGCGGCGCGCAGGTGGCTGGCCGCCGTGCGGGCGGCGTCGGCCTGGTGGCGGTGGCCTTGGGCGGTGTGCCACTTGGCGATCACGATGGTGAGCAGGACGAGGCTGGTCAGGATCGTGGCGGCGGCCGTGCCGTCCTCGCCCCGGCCGGTGGCGGGTCCGGCGTGGAGAAGTTCTCGGGCGGCGGAGCGCATCGCGCGCAGGTCGGCGCCGGCTGCGCGGGTGTGGGCGGTGCGGGTGTACTCCAGGGCCCGTGCGGCCTGGTGGAGTTCCTTCCTGCTGAGGGTCGGGCTGGTGGCGGCGAGTGTGTCGAGGACTTCAAGGCTGCCTCGGATCACCGCCTCCGCGCGGGCGGCGTCCTGGTCGTCGTCGAAGGCCGGGTAGACGTGTTCGATGGTGGTGCTGGCCCGGTGGCGGCCGTCAGCGGGCCAGGTGCGGGGGTCGGGTGTGGGGTAGGCGGGCTGGTCTACGCCGAGGGTGAAGCGTGCCTGGATCTTCGGCTGGGTGAGGTCGGAGGCGAGTTTGCTGCCGGAGAACCAGATCGGCTCGCTCTCGTCGCCGTTGGGGAGGGCGAACTTGTAGCCGGTCACGTCGCCGGAGGGCGCGCGGCGCACGGCGAGGAGCACGCCCTTCGCGGTGAGCCGGGCGGTGAACTCCTCCTCGTCCGCGGCCCCGGCCAGGGCCTGGCGTACGGCGGTTCGCAGGCGGTCTCGGTCGGTGCCCTCCTGGCCAAGGCGCTGGGCCTTGTGCAGTTCCTTGCCCTTGGCGCGCTTGGGGATCGCATCCCGGTACTCGCGGGTGCGGGTCTCGGAGAGGTCGCGCAGCCCGTACTGGCTCTCGATCTTGGTGAGCTCGTCCTCGACGCGGTACTGGTCGCTGCGCAGGCGGGCCTGGGTGAGGTCGGCGCGCACGGTGGTGGCCAGGATGTGGATGTGGTCGTCGGCGTGGCGCACGGCGATCCAGCGGCAGCCGTCCGGGTCGCCGTCTGGTGCGATGCCGGCGGCAGCCACGATCCGGCGGGCGATGGTGCCCCACTCCTCGTCGCTGAGGATCCGGTCGGTCGGGTCAGCGCGCACAGGTCGGTGGTAGACGTGCTGGGTGACCGGCTTGCCGTAGCGAACAACATGCAGGTCCAACGCGTCGCGCAGCTGCACGAGGATGGCATCCGAGTCACCCGGGTCACGGCCCGGGTCAGGAGCGAAGCCGTCCCAGCACGCGACGATGTGCGCATCGGTGTGCTCGTTGGCCTTGCCGGGACCGAAGAGGTACTTGAGCGCGCCGAGCGTCTTGGACCCCCGTAGGGGCTTGCTGATCACCGGCGCTTCGCCTTCGCCAGGCGCATGGCCGAAGCGTCGACCTCCGCGACGGCCGCGCGGACCTCGGAGACCAGCACAAGGGCCCTGTCGAGAACGGCTGCTGCGGGACCCAGCTCTATGCCGGCGCCTATGTTGAACTGGTAGGCGATTTGGTTGGCGTTGTTGCCGACCGGCGCCAGCTGGCCGCGTGCCGCATCGAGCGCCATGATGGCCCGCTCCAATTGCTCGTCGCGGGTGGTGATGCCGGCGAGGTCGTTGGCCAGCGCCTGGCGCTCCAGGTAGGCGGCAACGTTCAGTTCGGCATTGGCGGCCAGCTGCTTGATGCGCGTCTTCTGGGCTTCGGTGCAGCGGAAGCCGACCTCCGTCGTCAGGGGATTGTCGATGTCACGGCGGCGACGCTTTGGGGCGCGCTGTGCGCGGCGGGCGGCGCTCGCGGAAAGGCTGGCGATGGGGAGCGTCAGCACGTCGGCGATGGGCTCGGGCGGCGTGTTGGTGGGCTTCTCCTGCTTCGCCGCGCCCTCGCGGTGAAGGTCCGGTGCTGCCGCCCTCGGCAGCACCGGCTCGTCCACGCCCTCCTGGGCGGGGGCGTCCGCGTGCGTGGCCCCGTAGGGGCCTCGTACGCACTCGCTTGCTCCGCCAGGGGCAGGGAAGTGGTCAACTCCGTTGCGGTCCTGGGAGGTTACAGGCTTCCCGAGCAGGCTGTTCAGGGTTCGGCGGGCGGCGTTCACGCGTGTTGTTCCTCGGTGGCGGCTGGCGATTCGGGCTGGTGAGCGTCTGGGTGGGCAGTGTCCGGGTGGTTGCCGGTTTGGCTGTGCCGGAATTCGCAGGTATGGGCGACGTGTCAGGCGCGGTCTTCCCGGGACCGAACGCCACATGGGACTGGTGTCCGCGGTGCGAGTCGAGTCCGGCTGGGTGCAGTGACCGGGCGGCGGTGGACTTCTGCCGAGTGCGGCGGTGGGTTGGCAGAAGTCGATGTCCGGCTGACCGATCCGGTCGGTCAGCCAGACACCGAGTCTGGTCAGTCGGCCTCGGGGCGCGGAGGGTTCTGTTCGTCGGCTTGCTCCTCGCGGAGCTTTCGCATCAGCTCGGTGAGGCGGGTACTGCCGAGCGGAAGGCCGGCGTCGCGGACGGCTTGTTCGACGATCGCGCGGGTGAGGCGGCCCTCGGCGGCGACCGCCGCGCGGCCCACCTCCAGCAGCCGCTCCATCGGCGCGCCTGGCGGACGCCCGATCGGCTTGTTCTCCACCCCGGCCGCGCCTTCGGCCTGGGAGTCCGGGTCATCGACCGGCTGGTCGTCTACTTCTGCCGGTTCGGGATCGGGCAGCGCCTCGCGCCACTCGGCGGGCAGAAGTCCGGCGGCCGCCAGGAGCGTCAGGAGCGCGTTCTCGTCGCTGCGGTCCTCCGCCCGTTCCGGCCGGAGCTCCGGTTCGGGGTCGGCGGTCACCGGGTCGGCAGAAGTCTCGGTGAGCGGAAGGGCGTTCTGCTCGGCGGGAGCGGGAGCGGAAGCGGTCGCGGTGTCGTGGCCGTGGCGGGCGACGAGGATGTAGAGGTGGACGGCGCCGCCGAGGGCGAGCGGGGCGAGGGTGGACAGGACACCGACGACGGTGTCGGTGAGCCTCAGCCCGCTGCCGGTGGTGGGCAGTTGGTTGAGGCGGACGGCGTGCAGGGCGTTGGCCCAGACGCTGGTGGCGGTCGCTCCGGCGAAGAGCGTCCAGGCGTAGGCGCGGGCGGGCCATCGGGCGTCGCGCAGGACGAGCAGGGCTCGGACGCCGTAGGCGATGAAGCCGTCGATGATGATCGGGAAGAGGTAGGTGAGCGGGCCGCGGACGTGGGTGGCGCCGGCCATCTGCCGCAGGGCGTCGTAGGACAGGACGAAGCCGAGGACGCCGAGCAGGGCGACGGCGAGGCGGTCCCAGACAGTTGCCTGGACGGACGGCGTGTGGGCAGGGGGTATCGCGATGGTGGTCAAGGGTGGTGCTCCAGGGGTGGCCTCGCCGCAAGCGGGCATGGCGATGCGGCGAGGCGGCGGTGGGGTGAGGCGTGGGGAGGCCGGCGGCCGGGCGGGGCTGTTCAGTTTCCGAAAGGCGCGGCGGTTCAGAAACTGAACGGCTCCGGCGTTCAGCGCCTGGATGGCCTCAGGCGGCGGTTCGCCTGCGGCGGTCGGTGCCGGTGAGGATGGCGCGTTCGCACATCTCGGCGAGGCGGGAGGCGGTGCGGTCGCCGAGGGCGTTCTTGATGTCGCCGGGCGCCAGGTTGGTGGTGAAGATCGTCGGGAGCAGGTGCTCGTAGCGGTGGTCGACCAGCCGCAGGGTGAGTTCCTCGGTCCACTCGGACGCCTTGGCAGCGCCGAGGTCGTCGAGGACCAGCAGCGGGCAGGTCATTAGATCGCGCATCTCGCGCTCGGTGTCGATGCCCTGGCGGGGTCGCTGGGAGGCGTACAGCTCGGTGGCGGTGAGCTTGGTCCAGCGCAGGCGCACACCGGCCTTGAGCAGGCTGCGGATCGCTCCGTACGCCTGGTGGGTCTTGCCTGAGCCGGTGGTTCCGGCGATCAGGAGTGAGGGTCCCTGGGCGATGCCCGGGGTGCCGCCGGGGCCGGGTCGGCAGGCCAGGGTGACCTGCTGGACCCAGGTGGTGACCTCCGGGTGGTCGGCTTCGGCCAGGCGGTAGCGCGGCGGGATGCGGCGGTCGGCGAGCTCCAGTGCCGTGGAGGGCTGGTCGGCGTCGGGCAGCGGCCGGTCGGGGTCGATGCCCTTGGCGGCCAGCATCCGTTCCAGGCGCAGGACGGCGCCGGAGGCTGGCTGCGGGTCGCGACGCTCGTCCGCGCGGCGGGGGCTGGGCAGGCTGGTCACAGGTCCCCCTCGTAGTAGTCGCGGACGTCGGCCGGGTTGGCGAAGGGCCGGTACGGCGCGCGGGCAGCGCCCTGCCCAGCGCGGGACGCCCCCGCGGGCTGGGCGTTGATCG
Organism: Kitasatospora sp. NPDC127067; assembly: GCF_042724755.1. Classification (NCBI taxonomy): domain Bacteria; kingdom Bacillati; phylum Actinomycetota; class Actinomycetes; order Kitasatosporales; family Streptomycetaceae; genus Kitasatospora; species Kitasatospora sp. NPDC127067. The sequence goes on from NZ_JBHXEM010000079.1 coordinate 20,392, forward strand.
CCTCGTGGACCATGATCGGCAGCACGCTTGGGCTCATCGGCTTCGCCGCGTACAGCCGCAGCCCGGCGCGGATGTCGTCGCCGCCTGTGCCGCCGTCGAGCAGGTCCCTGATGACCTTGCCCAGGTGCCCGCGCACGTTGGCCGGTACCGGCTTCGGGCAGCCGGCGACGTACTCGGCCACCAGGTCGCCGGCGTTCACCGGACGCGGGTCGACGGGCACCGGGCCATCCCGGTCGGGTGCTGCCGATGAGGGTGCCGGGGTGGGCGCGGCGAAGCCGCCCCCTTTAGGGGTAGATCCATGGTCCACGGTCCATGGTCCAGGCACGACGTTCTCCGGAGCCCTCCGGAGAGACTCCGGATATGCGCCCTAACCTGCGGCTTTACCCGGAGCTGCCGCTTCGGCCGCCGACACGTCCACGGCGGGAGTGAGATCGGTGGCGGCCGTGCAGGGCCGCTGGGCGGAGATGGCCTCCGCCGGGGTCGCGAGCGCTTCCGGAAGGCTCCGGAAGTTCTCCGGAGCCGGGCGCGCGCAGCCCTTGCCCTTGGCCTTGCACTTGCCGCACCAGCCGGCGGGCTCGTGGACAGGGCAGGCGGGCAGGCGCGATGCGGTGGGGTGGGAGATCTTCTGGTGCTCGTGCCACTTGGTGACGTGCAGGTACTGGCGCCCGTCGCAACCGGTGTACCGGCAGATCAGACCGGTCTCAGCCAGCTGACGCAGCTCGTCCTCGGTGTCGAGCGCCGTGTGCTCGGGCCGCAGCGACCACAAGGCGCCGTTGAGGACGGCCGCGTTGTCGCGCTGGCGCCCCTCGTCGTCGGCCTGGGTGAGCAGGCAAACGAACGTGCGCTCGGCGGGCAGGGAGACCGAGGCGAGGTCCTCCGAGACGGGGTACTCGGGCTTGATGGTGCGGATGCGCGCCATAGCCTCACCACCCCGCCTTCGGGGCGAAGGGGCGCGAGGCAGGTGCGCCGCAAGGGCGCGACACCGTACGCTGAAGCACGTTGGTCCTTCCTCGGTGCGCATGGGCTGCAACCCTGCACCGTGGTCGATCGTCGTGGATGGGCGGTTTTGGGACCTTTCAGGCCCTCGGTGTTGGTAGCACCGGGGGCCTTCGGCCTTTTCGGGGCGAGCGGCAGGCAGCCTCCCCGCGATGCGGTTCGACTTGACATGCGTTTCACTATGCATGACTATGGCACCCCGGCGGGCATAATGCAAGCCGCCTCAGACTCGAATGCGAGGTGAATCGATGCCCGAGAAGGACGAGCCCACGACCAGCCCGACCAACGACCAGGGAGAGGAAGGCGCCTCCGCTGCTCTGAGCGAGGAGAACGCCGCCGAGCGCGTCCGTCTGGAGCGCGAACTCCGCAGCTGGAGCACCGGCGAGTTGGCCAAGCGCATGACCGACGCGGGATACCCGATCAACCAGTCTTCGGTCTGGCGCATCGAGAGCGGTGAACCACGCCGGCGGATCAACCTCAACGAGGCGATCGGCTTTGCCAAGGTCTTCGACCTGGCCCTGGAGGACTTCCTCGGCCCATCGACCTCGCCCGAAGAGAAGATCATGCAGGAGCTCGCCGAGCACGTGGTCCAGGGCTACCGCCTGGCCGCGCAGGGCGCCGAGTTCACGGCCAAGGCCCTGGCCGCCGCCGAGAAGTACTGCCAGGACTTCCCCCACAACCGCAAGCGGCTACGCGGCAAGATCGCCATCGGCCTCTCCTTCGAGTACCGCAAGCACGCGCCGACCCCGCTCGTCCAGGAGTTCCTCAAGGGCGGCAAGATGCCCGCCGAGCCGGTCCACACCGAAGAGTGACCGGACCAGGCTGGCGCCCCGGCTGTGGCCGACCGCGTGCGAGGCCCGCTCAAGATCTTTTTTGGTAAAGAGCCGAAGCGCTCCTACCGTGCTCACCAGGCCCGCTTGCCATTTGGTACGGCCGGAATCCAGAGCTACTGTCACACCCCACGCGGCCACCAACCGCGCAATGCCCATCCACGACGATCGACCACGGTGCAGGGTTGCAGCCCGCCAGCCACCGAGGAAGGAACCGCGCGTGCCCGAGCTCCGCTCAACGCCAGACCAGCCTTTGCCGCGCCTGGCCGCCGCCAAGCTGCCCACCGCACGCTTGACCACCTCCACCGCCACCGCCGCAGCCGTCATCGGCACGGCGATCAGACCGATCTGACGGTCCCCCTCCCCAGCTGCTGTCCGCAGAACCGCAGAGATGCCCTGCGCCCGGACACCGAGCCGCTTCTCCGCCGGCCTTCCGTACAGCGCCTACGGCAGGTTCGACTCCTCCGCGACCTCGCCTTGCTGCCCAGGCCGGTCGCCCTTCCCCGCTCTCCCCCGGGAGTCGTCACCACTCCCAACCGCCCATCCACGACACCGCCATGCGGTGAGCCCGGGTTGCAGCCCGCAGGCCACCGCGAGAGGACCCACATGCCCGAGCAGTACCTCACTGTCGCCCAGGTCGCCGAACGCCTCGGCACCAGCGAGCGCTTCCCCCGCCGCCTCATCGCCGAGCGCCGGATCGCCTTCGTCAAGATCGGCACCCACGTCCGGATCGCCGAGAGCGTCCTCAATGCGTACATCGAGGCCCGCACCGTCCCCGCCGCCGCCCGGTCCGCTCCGGTGCCCGTCGCTTCGGGAGGGCTGCCTGATGGCGAACAACTCCGGCCGCCGACGCCGCTGGGGCTCCGTCCGCAAGCTCCCCTCCGGCCGATTCCAGGCCCGCTACCCCGGCCCCGATGGCGCTCTGCGCAACGCCGACGAGACGTTCGAGACCAAGGGCGACGCCGAAGCCTGGCTCGTCGAGACCGAGGCGGACATACGCCGCGGCGAGTGGCGCGACCCCAACGCCGGGGCCGTCAACTTCCTCCTCTACGCGACCGCCTGGATCGACGAGCGCGACCTCGCGCCCCTCACCGAAGAGCTGTACCGCCGGCTCCTCCGCCTCCACATCGCGCCGACCTTCGGCGAGTCCGACGTGAAGGACATCACCGCTCCCCAGGTGCGCTCCTGGCGTGCCGCGCTCCGCGCTCGCGGCATCAAGACCACCGCCGCCAAGTCCTACCGACTGCTCAAGTCGATCATGGAGACTGCGGTCGACGACGAACTGATCCGCCGCAACCCCTGCCGCATCAAGGGCGGCGGCAAGGAGAAGGCCGCCGAGCGCCCCCACGCGACCATCGAGCAGGTCCTCCAGCTCGCCGAGCTGCTGGGCCCGCGCTGGCAGCTGATGGTGTTCATCGCAGCCTTCATGGCCCTGCGCCCGGAGGAGCAGGCCGAACTCCGCTGCCGCGACGTCGACCTGGAGAAGGGAGTCGTGTGGATTCGCCGCGCGGCACCCGAACTCTGCACCGGCGAACGGGCCGTGGGCGACCCAAAGTCGGAGGCTGGCAAGCGGGCGCTCCGGATCCCTCCCGAGCTCCTGCTGGAGTTCGAGCGGCACCTGCGCTGGTACGCCCAGGGGGGAGAGGACGGCCTGCTCTTCGTCGGCGAACGCGGCGCCCCCTTCCGCCGCTCAACCTTCGGCCGCAAGTGGCGCAAGGCTCGTACGAAGCTCGGCATGGACGGTTTCCGCTTCTACGACCTGCGCCACACCGGCAACGTCCTCGCCGCCAGCACCGGCGCCAGCCTCCGGGACCTCATGGCCTTCATGGGCCACAACTCCCCCCGCGCAGCGCTGATCTACCAGCACGCCACCGAGGAACAGCAGACGAAGATCGCCAACGGCATCAGCGCCGCCGTCGTCGACATCCGCAGCGCCCGCCGACGCGGAGATGTTGCAAGGGCTTCAGAAGCTGCGAAGACCGCCTACCGTACATAGAGGACCCCGCACGAGCCGGGCCCTGGGCACCCGTGTTGGCGGCCAGGGCCCTTCGTTCACGTATACAGGCCACACCGAGACCCGTTGGGCCACCGCGCGTCCGGAGTGGCTGCCGGGACACACCGTCTACGGAAGCGGAATATCCTCCTCAGGGTCCAACGGCTTCGCAAACGCAACCACGCCCCAGCCAACCGCCCGTGTCCAACCGCCTTCCCCCTGGCTAACCTCGACTCCATCTGGCGCATCCGGCCGAGAAGCGGGGCCCTGATCTCGCCGGTTGTATGCCTGGACCATCATCGGGCCGGCCCCATCAGGGGCAAGTCCCTGAGCGGCCCGGACGGCAGTATCGACAACCGTTTCGATCTCCTTCCTCCGTTCGTCGGCCAAATCGGGAGGCAGATGAGAAACGGCATGTTCCGTCTCAGCTTCCAAGCGGAGAAGATCGAGGCTCGCGCACACCCGACGAACCAGCCCGCCCCCAGACTTCCTATTGCAGCGATTGTCGATCCGGTAGATCTCCTCGAGTCCGAGGGCGGCAGCGCGATCTTCGAGCACCAGCAGATAGAGGTGATCACTGCGATACGGCCACCTGGCGACCGCACCATAGGCACGCAGATGGGAGAAGGTCCGGCTCGGATCGGTGTAGCCGATCTCGAGAGGAGCAACTCGGTCATCCCACGGGCCGACAACCGGCAGACTTATTCGAGCAGTCCGCTCCTCCAGGTCCACCTGCATCCGCTCGAAGTGGTACGGCGCTTCCAGATGGACGTGCCCGTCGAATTCAGCCGCATGCTGGTCAAGATCAACGCAAGCGAAGATGCCCTCTGGAAGGCCGTGTTGCATGGTTTCCTGGTTGCGGCGTCGCTCATGGTCACGCGCTGGCGTACCTCCTGCAGGGACCTTGAGCATGACGAGGTCTCCCATGCAATAGAGGCGGAGGAGATACCAGAGCACGCCGTCGGCGTCGTGGTCCCACCCTCGGTACGGCTGCCCCAGCACTGCGGTCAATGCGTCGTACATGGGAACGTCCATCTTGCGCCACGTCGCCGCGCACTCCACTCCGACCTCGCCGGCCAGCTTTGCAAGCCACCGACCGGTCTGCCGGTGCTCCATAACTGGACGCTTCGATGTGTCAGCCATGTTGTTCTCCTGTGAGGGCGAACGCCAGATCTCGATCAATCCAACCCGATGGCACTGACACTTCAAGCACCTGTTCGGCCGGGCACCTCCTCACCGAAACAGGCTGATGTCCGACCAGCATTCGCGGTTAGCGAGCGCCTGCAAGTAACCCAGCGCTCCGCGATCCATGAGCACGCCCGGCGCTGGAACATGCAGACTCACGTTGGCGGCGCAGTGCTTCGCAGAAGACCTTCTGGCACGGATCTGGCACGGCGGGGGCGGATTGGTCTAGACAATGCGAAAGGCCCAGGTCGTTGACCTGGACCTTTACTGCTGGAGCGGGCGACGAGAATCGAACTCGCGCTCTAAGCTTGGGAAGCTCATGTTCTACCATTAAACTACGCCCGCCTGATGAGCCGTCAGAGACCGCTCGATCCAGTGTCACTGTACCCCATCTGCGACGGTGGTTGCACAGGGGGTCGGTGAACGTGGCGGAGCACGGTGGGGCGGGTGCGGAGGCGTACTGTTTGGGCCGCGTGCGAGTGCCCCGGTGAGTGGGGGCCGGGGCGGCGAGCCATGGTGAGGAATGTCCGGAACATCCCTTCGTGTGACGCTGTCCCGGGGCTCGGCCGCCGGGGCACGTGAGTACGGGTGAGTACTGGGTTAGGGATGGGAAGGGGATCGATGGAGCAGCGCGCCGTCGTTCGTTGTGCCGAGGGGCACCTGTTCAGCACCACCACGTTCCCGATGCAGAACCTCGGTCCGGGCCGGATCGGCCCCGGGCGGTTGATCCGATGTCCGCAGTGCGGACGGCTGCGGAGTTCGGTGCTGGCCGACGTGCGGGAGCTGTCGGAGCCGCAACTGGCGCGGGCGATGCGGCTGGAGGCCGCGGAGTTCCTGGCCTGAGGGCCGGCGGAAGGGCGGACGGGCCCCGGGCGGATTCGTCCGGGGCCCTTTCTTGCACGTAACCTCGAAGCGTGCTGCTCTCTGACAAGGACATCCGGACCGAAATCGACCGGGGCCGGGTCGTCGTCGACCCGTTCGACCCGTCGATGATCCAGCCGTCGAGTATCGACGTGCGCCTCGACCGCTTCTTCCGCGTGTTCGAGAACCACAAGTACCCGCACATCGACCCCTCGGAGGAGCAGCCGGACCTGACCCGGCTGGTCGAGCCGGAGGGCGACGAGGCGTTCATCCTGCACCCCGGCGAGTTCGTGCTGGCCTCGACGTACGAGGTCATCACGCTGCCCGACGACGTCGCGTCCCGGCTGGAGGGCAAGTCGAGCCTGGGCCGGCTGGGCCTGCTCACCCACTCCACGGCCGGCTTCATCGACCCCGGCTTCAGCGGCCACGTGACGCTGGAGCTGTCGAACGTCGCGACGCTGCCGATCAAGCTGTACCCGGGCATGAAGATCGGGCAGCTGTGCCTGTTCCGGCTCTCCTCGCCCTCGGAGCACCCGTACGGCTCGGAGCGCTACGGCTCGCGCTACCAGGGCCAGCGCGGCCCGACGCCGTCGCGCTCGTACCTGAACTTCCACCACACCAAGGTCTGAGCCGAAGGGCTCCGCAGAGCGCACGCACGACGGGCGGCCACCCCCTTCCGAGGTCGGAAGGAGGGGTGGCCGCCCGCGGCGTTCCTCAGGCCCGCTTCGGGCTGGTGACGGCGACCAGCTCGGTGCCGTCCTCGGACAGTCGCAGCTCGGTGCGCAGCTCGGCCAGCTCGCCGAGGTGGTGCAGGTGGGTGCCGCCGCAGAAGATCTGCGCGCCGCCCTCGGGCAGCTCGCAGTGCCACTGGCGGCGGGCGGTCAGCTCGGGGCCGGGCACCTCGATGCGGACCGGGGCGTCCGCGGCGACCCAGGCGGCCAGCCGGGCGTTGACGGCCTCGGTGAGGGCCGGCAGGGCGTCGGCGAGGGCCGGGAACTCCTCGGTGGCGTCCACCGTGAAGCCCTTCTTCTTCAGCGACTTGCCGAGCCGGTAGGTGTCGGTGCTGGCCGCGGTGTCCATCACCGAGCTCGCCATGGCGAGGCTGTCGAAGTCCGGGTGGCCGAAGGCGTCCGAGCGGCCCGGGTCCTTGCGCCAGCGCGGGGCGAGCGCGGCGTTCAGGGCGAGGGCGAGCAGGTGGCAGCCGCTGTGCGAGGCGCTGAGGGCGCCCCGGCGGTCGGCGTCGACGGCGAGCGCGGCGGTGCGGCCGACGATGTCGCCGGGGTCGCCGTCGAGGACGTGCAGGACCAGCCAGGACCATTCCTCGTCACCGCGCCGGACCGGGATGTCGGCGCCGACCAGCAGCTCCCCGCCGTCCGGGCCGACGGCGCCGGTCAGGCAGTCGACGACGGCCAGCCCGGTGCCGTCCACGGTCAGGGTGCCGAGGTCGGCCGGCTGGTCCGGCCAGGTGTGGTCGAGCGGGTGGAACGGGGTCGCCTCGGTGACGACGGCGTACCGGCCGTCGGCCAGCGGGTGCACCGCGAGCACCGGGGACTCGCCGGTCACCGCCCCGGCCGGGAAGCTGACGTGGGTGGTGGGGAGGGTCATTCCTGGCTCCGGTGAAGGTGGGACGACGAGGGTGGGCGGGCCCGGCACTCGGCCGCGACCCGCCCCCCATTCTGCCTTCCGCCCGCCGAAGGGTTCCGCCCGCCGAAGCCCACCGAAGCCAGCCGGAGCCGTCCGCCCGCCGAAACCCTCGGCCCGCCGGGCGCTCAGCCCAGCGTCGGCAGCTTGATCAGCACCAGCAGCGCGACCAGCTGTACCGCCGAGGCGGCCGCGGCCTTGCCCCAGGGCAGGTCGTGCAGCCGCCGGACCATGCTGGTCAGCAGGTACGCGCAGAGCATCCAGGTGGCCCAGCCGACGACCTGGACGACGGCGCTGCCGGAGGGCAGCACCAGGTCGAGCAGCAGCCGGGGCGCGTCGGTGAGCCAGCCGATCAGCGCGGCCAGGCCGACGGTCGCCTTCCACGGGCCGTCGCCGCCGAGCTGGCGGGCCAGCGCGTAGGTGACTCCGCCGAAGAGCGCCCCGGTCACGGTGAAGCCGATGGCGGCGGCGAGGATGCCGGTCAGCGCCACGGTGAAGGTCGAGTTGACGATGTCGTCGTGGGTCAGCCCGATGCCGAGCACCGCGAGCGCGCCGTACAGCAGCGAGACGGTGAGGGCGGGCAGCCAGACCTGGTGGTCGCGGGTGCGGTCGAAGATCGCGGTCGGGGCGCGGAACAGGCCGGTGAACAGCTCGCGCCAGTGCGGCCGGGGCCCGGCGACGTGCGGGGCGGACTGGCCGCCGGCCCGGTAGACGGCGACGTTGTCCTGGCCGTACGGCTGCTGGTCGTACCCCTGGTCGGGGCCGTAGCCCTGGTCGGGCCCGTACCCGTGGTCCGGACCGTACCCGTGGTCGGGCCCGTAGCCCTGGTCCGGGCCGTAGCCCTGTGCGGGCCCGTACGGCGGCTGCTGCGCGTACGGGCCGCCGTCCGCGTACGGGTCGCCGGTCGGGAAGGCCCGGGTGCTGCCGGGCCGGTCCGCCGCGTACGGGTCGTACCCGTCCCCCGCCGGGTGCCCCGGACCGCCGGGCGTCGCCGCGTGCGGGGCCGTGAAGTACTCCGGCCCGTCCGTCCCCCCGTGCCCCCCGGGCACCGACGGCGGCGGAGGGGCCGACCACCCGCCGTGCGGGCGGTCGGCGCCCTGACCGCTGTCGTATCGATTACCAGCCACGGTCCGAAGGTACCCGCCCGGCCCGGCCCGCGTCGGCCCCGGACGGAGCCGGGGCCGGTTTGCAGCGAGGCTGAGACGAACGGGGCCGAAAACCCGCCGGAACGACCCCCGGGAGCCCAACAGCCCGGCACCCCGGGGGCCCGGCAGCCCCCGGAGCCCGGCAGCCCCTGGAGGCGCTACCGCTGCGCGCCGACCGACGGCCCGTGCACCGCCGCGGCCGCGCTGGTGCCGGCCGGGCAGCCGCCCGGCCCGGCCGTGGTGCGGACGGCGCCGACCGGCAGCAGGGTGCCGCAGGCGATCCGGATGCCGTTCGGCAGCTCGTTGTCCGACTCCACGATCGCGCCGTCGCCGATCACGGCGCCGTCCAGTGCCGAGCGGTCGCCGACGGTGGCGAAGGCGCCCACGATCGAGTCCTTGACCAGGGTGTCCGGGCCGATCACCGCGCCCGGCAGGATCACGCTGCCCTCGACGATCGCGCCGGCCTCGACCACCGCGTCCTCGGAGACCACGGTGCCGCCGCTGAGCACCGCGCCCGGGTGGACGGTGGCGCCGGGCAGCAGCAGGGCGTCGCCGGTCGGGCCGGGGACGGCCGGGGAGTCGACCTTGCCGAGCACCAGGTCGGCCGAGCCGCGGACGAAGGCCGCCGGGGTGCCCAGGTCCAGCCAGTACGAGGTGTCGACGACGCCGCGCAGCAGTGCGCCGGTGGCCAGCAGCTCGGGGAAGGTCTCGCGCTCGACGGACACCTCGCGGCCGGCCGGGATGCGGTCGATCACGGACCGGGTGAAGACGTAGCAGCCGGCGTTGATCTGGTCGGTGACGATCTGCTCGGGGGTCTCCGGCTTCTCCAGGAACTCCAGCACCCGCCCGTCCTCGTCGGTCGGGACGAGGCCGAAGGCGCGCGGGTCCTCGACCCGGGTCAGGTGCAGGGTGACGTCGGCCCCGGCGGCCACGTGGCCGTCGCGCAGGGCGGCGATGTCGACACCGGAGAGGATGTCGCCGTTGAAGACCAGGACCGGTTCGTCCGGGCCGCAGGTCAGCCCGGACGCGGCGTTGCGGATGGCCCCGCCGGTGCCCAGCGGCTCGCGCTCGGTCAGGTAGACCAGCTCGATGCCGTACGGGGTGCCGTCCTGGAAGTGGTCCTCGAACACCTCGGCCAGGTACGACGTGGCCAGCACGACGCGGGTGACGCCGGCGGCGGCCGCGCGGGCCAACTGGTGCGCGATGAACGGGACGCCTGCCACCGGCAGCATCGGCTTGGGGGTGTGGGTGGTCAGCGGACGCAGTCGCGTGCCCTTACCACCGACCAGCATGATCGCCTCGGTCATGGTCTGCGCTGTTCCCCTTGTGTCTCTGCGGCCCGGCCCGGCGGGCCGACACCTCGTCGTCGGTCTGGACCCGGCCGTCCGGCCGGCGCGGGTCGCCACCCGTCCGGGGCTTCCGTCCGGAACGGGTCGACCGGCACGAAGCCGGTCCGGGCCTACTGTATTTGCTTCCGACCGAATGCCCGTCCGGCGCCTGTGCGATTGCCGTCACTCCCCGTACGCCCGCCGTACCGGCGCGCGCCGCCGAGCCGCCCAAAAGCCCGGCCCGGCGGGCGCGTTCGAAGCGTCCACCGGGCCGGGCGGTTGTAGCAGAACTGTCGAACAGCGGGCTCTGCGACGGGCGTTACGCGTCCACCGTCGCGGGCTGCTCCTCGCTCCCGGCCGGCGGGAGGGCCTTCACCGAGTCGAGCAGCAGCTGGGCCACGTCGACCACCTTCAGGTGCTCCTTGGCCGCGCCCTCGTTCTTCTTGCCGTTGACCGAGTCGGAGAGCATCACCAGGCAGAACGGGCAGGCGGTGGAGACGATGTCGGGGTTGAGCGACAGCGCCTCGTCCACGCGCTCGGTGTTGATCCGCTTGCCGATGCGCTCCTCCATCCACATCCGGGCACCGCCGGCGCCGCAGCAGAAGCCGCGCTCCTTGTGCCGGTGCATCTCCTGCTGGCGCAGACCGGGGACCTTGTCCATGATCTCGCGCGGCGGGCTGTAGACCTTGTTGTGGCGGCCCAGGTAGCAGGGGTCGTGGTAGGTGATCAGGCCCTCGACCGGGTTGACCGGGATCAGCTTGCCCTCGTCGATGAGGTGCTGGAGCAGCTGGGTGTGGTGGATGACCTCGAAGTGGCCGCCGAGCTGCGGGTACTCGTTGGCGATGGTGTTGAAGCAGTGCGGGCAGGTGGCGACGATCCGCTTGACCGGGGCGTCCTCCAGGGCCGCGTTCAGCGTCTCCACGTTCTGCGCGCCGAGCATCTGGAACAGGAACTCGTTGCCCAGGCGGCGGGCGGAGTCACCGGTGCAGGACTCCTCCTTGCCGAGGATCGCGAACTTCACGCCCGCGGTGTGCAGCAGCTCCGCGAAGGCCTTGGTGGTCTTCTTGGCGCGGTCCTCCAGGGCGCCGGCGCAGCCGACCCAGTAGAGGTACTCGACCTCGGCGGGGTCGATGTCCTCACCGATCACCGGCACCTCGATGCCGGTCTCCTTCTTGAGCTCCTTGACCCAGTCCAGGCGGGCCTTGGTGGCCATGCCCCACGGGTTGCCCTTGTTCTCCAGGTTCTTGAGCATCGTCCCGGCCTCGGTCGGGAACGAGGACTCGATCATCACCTGGTAGCGGCGCATGTCGACGATGTGGTCGATGTGCTCGATGTCCACCGGGCACTGCTCGACGCAGGCGCCACAGGTGGTGCAGGACCACAGCACGTCCGGGTCGATGACGCCGTTCTCCTCGGCGGTGCCGATCAGCGGGCGCGCGGCCTCGGCCAGGGCGGCCGCCGGGACGTCCTCGAGCTGCTCGGAGGTGGCCTTCTCCTCGCCCTCCATGTCCTTGCCGCCGCCGGCCAGCAGGTACGGCGCCTTGCCGTAGGCGTGCTCGCGCAGGCTCATGATCAGCAGCTTCGGCGAGAGCGGCTTGCCGGTGTTCCAGGCCGGGCACTGCGACTGGCAGCGGCCGCACTCGGTGCAGGTGGAGAAGTCGAGGATGCCCTTCCAGGAGAAGTGCTCGACCTGGGAGACGCCGAAGACGGCGTCCTCGGCCGGGTCCTCGAAGTCGATCGGCTGACCGTCGCTGGTCATCGGACGGAGGGCGCCGAGCGCGGTGCCGCCGTCCTCCTCGCGCTTGAAGTAGATGTTGAAGAAGCCGAGGAAGCGGTGCCAGGCCACGCCCATCGAGGGGTTGAGGCCGATGGTGGTCGCCCACGCGAACGAGATGCAGATCTTCAGCATCGCGAACAGGTAGATCAGGTTCTCCAGCGTGCCGTGCGACAGGCCGCTCAGCGCGGAGACCAGCGGGTACGAGACCAGGTGCTCCGGCCCGTACGAGTCGACGCCGTTGAGGGCGCCCTCCAGGGCGCGCAGCATCAGGATGCACAGGCCGATGCCGAGGATCGTGTACTCGACGTAGAAGGCCTGCCAGGCGATCGAGCCGGCGAACCGGGACTTGCGGCCCGACCGGGACGGCAGGCTCATCAGCCGGATCACGATCAGGACCAGGATGCCCAGGGTGGTCAGGGTGCCGACCAGCTCGACGAAGAGCTGCCAGATCGTCCAGTGGCCGATGATCGGCAGCGCGAAGTCGGCGTCGAAGAGCTGGCCGAAGGCGTTGACGATGGTCAGCACCAGGCTGAAGAAGCCCACCGCGACGAACCAGTGGGCGATCCCGACGATCCCCCAGCGGTTCATCCTGGTGTGGCCGACGAACTCGGTCGCGACGGTCTTCACCCGCTGGGCGGGCTGCCCGAAGCGGGTGGAGTCCGGCGCGCCGGTGCGGACCACCTTGTAGATGTACAACGCCGCACGGGCGGCGAGCGCGGTGCCGATCACGAATGTGACCAGCGAGATGACGATCGCTGCTAGCTGCATCGGCTCTCCGTCTCCTGCGGCTTTGCGGTTGAGCAGGCTCTGCGGTTCCACGTTCTTCGGGAACCGAGTGTACTGGTCGGTAACTTGCCGGGCCGACGGCCCGGACATTACCGGTGGACAACGGTTCTCCAGAAGATTCCCAAGCTATGGCGGCAGTCACGTGGGCGCACCCCGCCACGGCGCGGCGGGCCACTCCGGCGGCGGGCGCCCACCGATCCGCTCAGCAAAGTTGAGCGAGCCGCACTCATACCTGTTGACGCCGCCCACCGAGTCATGCATCCTTGAGCCCGTAAAGCTCAACTCTTCCGTGGAGGTATCTACGATGGCACGCGCGGTCGGCATCGACCTCGGTACGACGAACTCGGTCGTCAGCGTTCTGGAGGGTGGCGAGCCCACCGTCATCACGAACGCCGAGGGTGCGCGGACCACGCCGTCCGTCGTCGCCTTCGCCAAGAACGGCGAGGTTCTGGTCGGCGAGGTGGCCAAGCGCCAGGCGGTCACCAACGTCGACCGCACCATCCGCTCGGTCAAGCGCCACATGGGCACCGGGTGGAAGATCAACATCGATGGCAAGGACTTCAACCCCCAGCAGATCTCGGCCTTCGTGCTGCAGAAGCTGAAGCGGGACGCCGAGGCGTACCTGGGCGAGACCGTCACCGACGCCGTCATCACCGTCCCGGCGTACTTCAACGACTCCGAGCGCCAGGCCACCAAGGAGGCCGGTGAGATCGCGGGCCTCAACGTCCTGCGCATCGTCAACGAGCCGACCGCGGCCGCCCTCGCGTACGGCCTGGACAAGGACGACCAGACCATCCTGGTCTTCGACCTCGGCGGCGGCACCTTCGACGTCTCCCTGCTGGAGATCGGCGACGGGGTCGTCGAGGTGAAGGCCACCAACGGTGACAACCACCTCGGTGGTGACGACTGGGACCAGCGCGTCGTCGACCACCTGGTCAAGGTCTTCCAGGCCGGCCACGGCGTCGACCTGTCCAAGGACAAGATGGCCCTGCAGCGTCTGCGCGAGGCCTCCGAGAAGGCGAAGATCGAGCTGTCCTCGTCCTCCGAGACCTCGATCAACCTGCCGTACATCACGGCCTCCGCCGAGGGCCCGCTGCACCTGGACGAGAAGCTCACCCGCGCCCAGTTCCAGCAGCTGACCGCGGACCTGCTGGAGCGCTGCAAGGTCCCGTTCCACAACGTCATCAAGGACGCCGGCATCTCGCTCTCCGAGATCGACCACGTCGTCCTCGTCGGCGGCTCGACCCGCATGCCGGCCGTCGCCGAGCTCGTCAAGGAGCTGACCGGCGGCCAGGACGCCAACAAGGGCGTCAACCCGGACGAGGTCGTCGCCATCGGCGCCGCGCTCCAGGCCGGTGTCCTCAAGGGCGAGGTCAAGGACGTCCTGCTGCTCGACGTCACCCCGCTGTCCCTCGGCATCGAGACCAAGGGCGGCATCATGACCAAGCTGATCGAGCGCAACACCACGATCCCGACCAAGCGCTCCGAGATCTTCACCACGGCCGAGGACAACCAGCCGTCCGTGCAGATCCAGGTCTACCAGGGCGAGCGCGAGATCGCCGCGTACAACAAGAAGCTCGGCATGTTCGAGCTGACCGGCCTGCCGCCGGCGCCGCGCGGCCTGCCGCAGATCGAGGTCACCTTCGACATCGACGCCAACGGCATCATGCACGTCGGTGCCAAGGACCTCGGCACCGGCAAGGAGCAGAAGATGACCGTCACCGGCGGCTCCTCGCTGCCGAAGGACGAGGTCGACCGCATGCGCCGCGAGGCCGAGCAGTACGCCGAGGACGACCACAAGCGCCGCGAGGCCGTGGAGACCCGCAACTCCGCCGAGCAGCTCGTCTACTCGACCGAGAAGTTCATCGCCGACAACGCCGACAAGCTGCCGGGCGACGTCAAGACCGAGGTCGAGACCGCCATCGGCGAGCTCAAGGAGGCCCTGAAGGGCGAGGACATCGCGAAGATCCGCGAGGCCTCGGAGAAGGTCTCCACCACCGCGCAGAAGCTCGGCCAGGCGCTGTACGCCAACGCCGACGCCGCTGCCGGTGCCGCCCCCTCCGGTGACTCCGCCCAGGCCAAGGACGACGACGTCGTCGACGCCGAGATCGTGGACGACGAGAAGCCCAAGGGCGGTGCGGCATGACGGACAAGCCGCAGGGCGGTAAGCCCGGCGACGACTCCGCCGCCGAAGAGGCCGTGATCAAGGCTGCCGAGGAGGCCGCCGCGGCCGGCACCGGGGAATCCGGTTCGGACGACCTCGCCACCGCCAAGCGCGAGCTCGCCGAGCGCACCGGTGACCTCCAGCGCCTCCAGGCCGAGTACCAGAACTACCGCAAGCGCGTCGAGCGCGACCGGCTGACCGTCCGCGAGATCGCCGTCTCCAACATCCTGGAGTCGCTGATCCCGGTCCTGGACGACATCGGCCGCGCCCGCGAGCACGGCGAGGTCACGGGCGGCTTCAAGTCCGTCGCCGAGTCGCTGGAGACGGTCGTCGCCAAGCTGGGCCTGCAGCAGTTCGGCAAGGAGGGCGAGCCCTTCGACCCGACCATGCACGAGGCACTGATGCACAGCTACTCCTCGGACGTCACCGAGGACACCTGCGTGCAGATCCTCCAGCCCGGCTACCGCATCGGCGAGCGGATCATCCGCCCGGCGATGGTGGCCGTCGCGGAGCCCCAGCCCGGCAGCCAGGCGTCCTCCCCGGACGCCGAGCCGAAGTCCGCCGACGCGGACAAGTCCGACGGTGACTCGGACAGCTGACAACCTGTGACAGCTGACAACCAGTGCGCTGCGGAGTCGTACGCCGGCCAGTACGGCGGCCGGCTCCGCAGCGCTCTGTCAGCAGCCGTTTGCTCACCGGCTGTTGACAGCACAGTGACGATGGACATCGGGAGGTGGCGGAAGCCATGAGTGGCAAGGACTTTGTCGAGAAGGACTACTACAAGGTCCTCGGCGTGCCCAAGGACGCCACCGCCACCGAGATCAAGAAGACCTACCGCAAGCTCGCGCGCGAGTTCCACCCCGACGCCAACAAGGGTGACTCCAAGGCCGAGGAGCGGTTCAAGGACATCTCCGAGGCGTACGACGTCCTCTCCGACGAGAAGCGCCGCAAGGAGTACGACGAGGCCCGCAGCCTCTTCGCCAACGGCGGCTTCCGGGCCGGCGGCGGCGGCGCCGGCGGCAACGGCAGCTACAGCTTCGACTTCGGCGACCTCTTCAGCGGCAGCCAGGGCGGCGCCGGCCAGGCCGGCGGCGGCCTCGGCGACGTGTTCGGCGGCCTCTTCAACCGCGGCGGCACCCGGCAGGCCCAGCCCCGGCGCGGCGCCGACGTCGAGACCGAGGTGACGCTCTCCTTCGAGGAGGCGGTGGACGGCGCGACCGTCCCGCTGCGGATGACCAGCCAGGCCCCCTGCCGAGGCTGCAACGGCACCGGCGCCAAGTCCGGCACCACCCCTCGGGTCTGTCCGACCTGCGTCGGCGCGGGCACCGTCAGCCGCGGCCAGGGCGCCTTCGCCCTCTCCGAGCCGTGCAAGGACTGCCGCGGCCGGGGAATGATCGTCGACGACCCGTGCCCCGACTGCCACGGCAGCGGCCGGGCCAGCTCGGCCCGCACCATGCAGGTCCGGATCCCGGCCGGCGTCCAGGCCGACCAGCGCATCCGGCTCAAGGGCAAGGGCGCCCAGGGCGAGCGCGGCGGGCAGCCCGGCGACCTCTACGTGACCGTGCACGTCGACCCCCACCCGGTCTTCGGCCGCAAGGGCGACAACCTCACCGTCACCGTCCCGGTGGCCTTCCCCGAAGCCGCGCTCGGCGCCACCATCGAGGTGCCCACGCTGAACGGCCCGACCGTGAAGCTCAAGCTGCCCCCGGGCAGCGCCAACGGCCTCACCATGCGCGCCCGCGGCAAGGGCGCCACCCGCAAGGACGGCACCCGCGGCGACCTCCTCGTCACCGTCGAGGTCGTGGTGCCCCAGCACGTCACCGGCGACGCGCTGAACGCCCTTGAGCAGTACCGCGAGGCCACCGCCTCCGACGATCCGCGCGCCGCCCTGTTCCGGGCGGCGAAGGGAGCGTGACGACCAGATGTCCCCGATGAACCCGATCGACCCCGACACCCCGATCGGCCCCGGCCTCGGCGAGGGCCTGCCCGGTGCCGGCCCCCGCCGCACCCGCCGCGCCGCCGCGGCCCCGCCGACGTACGTCCTCACCGAGGACACTCCGGTGTACGTCATCTCCGTGGCCGCCGAACTGTCCGGTCTGCACCCGCAGACCCTGCGTCAGTACGACCGCCTCGGCCTGGTCTGCCCCGACCGCACCGCCGGCCGCGGCCGCCGCTACTCCGCGCGCGACATCCAGCAGTTGCGCGAGGTCCAGCGGCTCTCCCAGGACGAGGGCATCAACCTGGCGGGCATCAAGCGGATCATCGAGCTGGAGAACCAGGTCACCGCCCTGCGGTCCCGGGTCGCGGAACTGGTCGACTCCCTGGAGGGCGCCGCCACCGCCCTCCAGCAGCGCGAGGCCGCCGTCCACGCGTCCTACCGGCGCGACCTCGTCCCGTACCAGCCCCCCACCCCGCAGTCCAGCGCCCTCGTCGTCTGGCGCCCCAAGCGCTGACCGAAGCACCCACCGGCCGCCGGCCCCTCCTCTCGGGGGGTGCCGGCGGCTGCCGTGCGGTGAGAGAGTGCGGTCGTATTCCCTCTCCGGGGGACTCACCAGATCTGGCATGCTAAAACTCGTTCAGCACCAGCGCTGATGGGACGCAGGTAGCACGGTAACGGCAAGGAGTCGCGAATGAGTGGACGAGAGCAACCCCTTGCCGCCAGCTTGACCATCCTCTCGCCGGAAGCACGAGAGCTATATCTCGCCGTCATCCGAGGAGACGGCAAACTGCCGTTGGACTCCGATGTCGACCAGGCTGATCCCGCGCGGGACGAGCTGGTGAGGATCGGCCTTCTCATACCCGACAGTGATGATCCGAATGTTTTCGTGGCAGCCGACCCCGCGCAGCTCTCGACAAGCCTCAGTCATGCGTGGCAACGTCAGGCACTGGAACTCCTGTCACGCGCCGTATCGCTCCCCTCCGAACTGCAGGATCTGGCCCGGGAATTCCACACCCCGAAGCGGTCCGGAGGATCCATAGAGCATGTACGGGGGAAGGCGCTCATTCGGCAGCGGCTGGAGCAGTTCAGGGGTTCCGGGTTCGAGGAGGCCCTGGCGCTCCAACCCGGCGGCCCCCGGCAGCCGGATCTTCTCGCCGGAATGATCGCATACGATCTGGAGACGCTCCGCAGCGGGACGAAGATGCGGACGATCTACCACGCCAGCACCCGGTACCACCAGCCGACCAGGGATTACGTCGCCACACTTGCCCAAGCCGGCGGCCAGTACCGCACTCTTGACGAGCCCTATACGCGGCTCATAGTGATGGATCGGCGCGTGGCAGTGATCCCGATCGACGATGACATGAGCCTCGCGGCCTTCATCTACGACCCTGCCGTCGTCGACTATCTTGCCAATGAGGTCTTCGAGCAGTACTGGAGCCGGGCGCTGGAATTCGAGGGCGACCGCACAGTGCCGCAGCAGGTCGTGTCACGCCTGCGTCAGACGATCATTGACCAGATGCTCGAAGGAACCAATCACCGAGTTATCGCGCGACGCCTTGGAATTAGCGAGCGGACACTGGCCAGACATATAGCCGAAATGCGAGACGACTACAAGGTCGACTCGCTATTCCAACTCGGATATGTCCTCGGCCGAAAGGCGCAGGAGACTTCCGACTGACTCGCCCAGCCGGCTTCAGGCGGGTCCGTCAATACTCTGGCACGCGGCCGTGCAGTTACCCGGCCGTGCAGTTACCGGCCATGCTCACTGCCAGGAGATGTCGTCTGCGACGCTCACGGAGGCATTGACGGCAATCGCGTCGTGCGAGTCGGCAGCGCTCACGAGAGAGCCGGCACCGAGCACGGCGGCGACGGCAACCAATGAAAGCACAACCACGCGGACAAATTGGTGCATATCAGTCACGCCCTCACTTTTCTGGAGAATCGCCACTAGAAGCGTCAAGCAGGATAACGGTCCACATGGTGCCACGCCAGGGGGAGGCTGTCACCTGCTTCCGCATGCGGGGGTGTGCGTCATCTCTCTGCCAGTCATCCAGATGACACAGGCCAACCCTGGACGCGACACGGAGATGCGATGGACGATCAGTTCGCCCTCAATGGTCTCGGCAGGGCGCCACACCTTGCCAATGTACCGTCAAATACTAAACCGTTCAGCAGCGGCATCAGTCCACCGAGCAGACCACATCCAACGCATCGCCGACACTCACTCCCCCGGTCGGCCTTTCCCCGGAGTCGACATGACCGAGCCCTACCTGCGTCACCACGACAGCCAGGCCCCTGAGGGTCGGCGTGCACGTGTGTTCCTGGCCGCCCCGCTGATGCGACTGACCGGGCCGGCCGACAGCGTGGTGACCCTCGCCAGCCGGACGCGGCTGACGACGCTCCGCACCACCCTCCTGCGCAGCGGTGCCGCCGTGTACAGCGCGCACCACAGCGACGCCTGGACCATCTCCGGCCGCGCGCCGGAGCCCCGCGTCCCCTCCGACTTCCGCGCCCTCCAGTCCGCCGACCTCGTGTTCGCCTACGTCGGTGCCCCCCTCTCGGCCGGCGTGAGCCTGGAGCTCGGCTGGGCGTCGGCGCTGCGCAAGCCGATCGTCCTCCTGGTCGACGAGGCCATCACCCACAACCCGCTGATCGCCACCATCGAGCAGGTCGCCCCCGTCCTGCCGCTGGTCTTCGACGACACCTGGTCGCAGGAGGCCCTCAACCACACGGTCGAGACCGCGCTCGACTGGGCGGGCATGGCGCTCTCCCTGCGCGAGGGCTTCTGGACCGCCCCCGGCGAGCAGTTCAACGTCCCCCGGCAGCAGCCCGCCGTCCCCGGCTACTGGCCGACCGGCGCAGCCACCGGCTGAGCGGCGGCTACCCACCGGACTCCCCCGTCCGGGATCCCCGCACCCGCCGGCCCGACCGGAACAGCGCCTCCGCGTCGTCCAGCTCACGCAGCCGGGCGATGTGACCGGCCACCGTGCGCTCGCTCAGCCCCATCCGGCCGGCTGCTCGCCCGCTGCGTGAGGC